>JAZDKV010000120.1:0-4819 GCA_043802645.1 Microcaldota archaeon
ACAATACTGTTTTATGCGCAAAGTCAGGCGGATCTCCGAACAGACAATGAGGAGCTAATAATACAGGTAATGAAGGCAAAAGACAAATTCAAGGATATTGAGAGAATAAGAGCCGCGATTGGAGATCTGAACAGTATTAAATGGGAGTTCTGATGGATTTTTTGCCCCCTATAATGTTTCACACTAAATCAACCCACGCCCCCCTTAATCCTTTTAATCCTCCTCTCCCTACTCAAAAACCATGAAAAACAGGGGCCGCTCAAACTTCAAGAGAAAATCAAGAAGAAAGTTCCGCCAAAACTCAAACTACAAAAATCAATACTCCCAGCAAGGCTCCAAAAATCAATACTCCCGCCAAAACTCCAAAAGCAATTTTTACCCCGAAAAAACTTACGACCCAAAAAAACCGGTCAATCTAAAGCAAATTGCAAGGGCAGCCATGCAAAAGTACGGCTTCACCCCTGATTTTCCAAATGAAGTCCTGAAAAAAGCAAACAATATGGACACAAAAACCATAGAGCGGCAAAAAAACCAGGTAGAAAACCTCACAAGCCTCCTCTGGTCCTCCATAGACAACATAGACACCGAAGACTTAGACCAGATAGAATACTGCGAGAGAAGAGGAGAAAACATCCACATAAAAGTAGGCATAGCGGATGTGGACAGCTATGTCCCAAAAGACTCTCTCTTAGACCGCCATGCCCAAAAAAACACAACTTCAGTATATACAGGGGTGGAAATCTACCCCATGTTCCCGGACATCCTCTCAAAAAATCTTACCTCCCTGCCCCCAAATGAAGACCGCCTTGCAATGGTAGCCGAATTTGACGTGCTCCCGAACGGGGAAGTAAAGCCTGGAAGGGTTTTCCGCGCCTTGGTAAGAAACAAGGCAAAACTGGTCTATGAGCAGGTGGGCGCATGGCTTGAGGGCAAAGCCCAACCCCCAAAAGAAATTGAGAAAAGCAAGGAACTCACTGGCCAAATCCTGCTGCAACACGAAGCCTCAATCAAATTGGGAAAATTCCGCGCCAAGGAAGGGGCACTAGAGCTGCAAACCATGCAGACAAAGGCAGTGGTAAAAAACCAGAAAGTGCTGGGCTTATATGTGGTGGAGGATGACCCCGCAAAAAGAATAATTGAAAATTTCATGATAGGCGCAAACGGGGCAATTTCCCAGATGCTTGAGAGAAGTGGCAGGCCAACAATTCAGAGGGTAGTAAAAAGGCCAAAATACTGGGATGAAATAGTGGAATTGGCAGGCAAGCACAGTTTCAGGCTGCCAAAAATGCCCGACTCGCAGGCCCTCTCAAAATTTCTTGACAAAGAAAGAGTGCAAAACCCGAAAACTTTTCCCGACCTCTCCCTTGCAATAATCAAGCTCTTGGGCAGGGGAGAATACGTTCTATACGACAAGAGAAATCCAATAGGGCACTTCTGCATGGCAATTACAAGTTATACCCACTCTACTGCCCCGAACAGAAGGTATCCGGATTTGGTAATTCAGAGGCTTATAAAATCGCTTTTGGATGGCTCTCAAACTCCCTATGGGCGGGATGAGCTGAAATATTTGGCAAACAGGTGCACTGAACTTGAGCATGCGGCGGACAAGGTTGAGCGCTTTGTAACAAAGGCGGAAGGCGCGGTGCTTCTCTCGGCCCATTTGGGAGAGGCTTTTGATGCTATAGTAACCGGAGCCTCAAGGAAGGGGGCTTATGCAAGGCTTGAGGAGCCTCCGGTTGAGGGAAAATTGATGGGCAGGGCTTTGCGGGTAAAAGTAGGGCAGCAGATTAGGGTAAAACTAATCAATTTGGACCCTTACAAAGGCTACGTGGATTTTGCACTCGTGTCCAATCTATAAATTTTTTTAAGAGTCAGGGGCAGACACTTTTTAGAGTAGGGTTTCCTGACCTTAACTTGGTACGCCGGTTTTAGCTCCTTTTTAGCCATAAAAACGGTATAAAAACAATATAAAAACGGTATAAAGGGATAGAAACGTTTTAAAGCAGGGCTTCCCAACTGATTATGTAGTGCGCCAATCCCGCGGTGTTCGTTTGAGTGTCGCTCTATGCGTACGCGAGAACCATAGGCGGAGTAGCACTACACTTTATTCTTCTTAGCCTTGCCTGAAGTCGTAAGAAGCCCGTTTTCCTTAGGCTCACACTCAAATATATGGTCTTCCCGCACTTCAAGAAGGCCGCTTGTTTTCATCAGCTTGGCCCTGAAAGCCCCCGCAATCAAATCGGCAAGCTGCAAACCGCAGAGGGCGTGGGAATTTTTCTCCTCCACCACCACGTTTTTCTTGCTTTTTTTCAAATCCTGCACCATGTGGCGGATATCCAGAAGAGACTCTTTTGTAAGTTTTTTGTCGACAAAAACAACAACTTTTTGCTTTTTTTCTATTTTTTCAGCAAAATTGAACGCGACGGACAGGAGCATAAGCTTCTGTATTCTCTCCTCGCTTTTTCCGGTTGTAAATTTGGTGTCCGCCTTCCCCAAATCCACATACGCAACATAGAAATTGCGGTATTTTTTGTTTATGAGGCCAATTGCGATTTCCTGCTGGAATCTTGAGAGTTCGTGGTATTTGAGCTCTTTTTTATTCACAACCGGCTTCCCCTGCTTTTTGCAGCTGTCCCTTATTTCATAAACCAGATTATTTGCGAATTCCTTATTGGAGCAGATGCAAAAGGAGAGGACCAGATATTTCTGCCCCGCCTTGATATTGGTCTGGCCGGACTCGTCCACAAAAACAAACATATGCTAATTGAGCATTATAGCGATTAAAAGGACGCTCCTTACCGGGGCTTCTGCAAAAGGGGGCTTCTGCAAAAGGGGGCTTCTGCAAAAGGGGGCTTCTGCAAGGCTTGAGGAGCCTCCGGTTGAGGGAAAATTGATGGGGAGGGCTTTGCGGGTAAAAGTCGGGCAGCAAATCAGGGTAAAACTAATCAATTTGGACCCTTACAAAGGCTACGTGGATTTTGCAATTGTTGAGAATTAGATGGCGAAGCTATTTTTTCCTCCTTCCGGCAATGTTGTAAGCATAAGTCCCAACCATTGAAACCGCAGTTGATGCAAAAACAAGCAAAAGAACTATTTCCGGCAAATTTGGAATTTCAATTCCATTTTGGGCAGGGATAAATGACAGAACCGTTGCCACAAAACCGCGGGGAATCATTACTGTGACCAAAAATTTGTGGGTGGCAAGCAGTTTGTCCCTCTGCGAGACTACAAAAACCGAGATGAGGCGGGAGGCGAGTATGAGGCAGATTATGCCAGCGACTATGCCAAGCACATAGGGCTGCAAAAGGGAAAAGCTGAAAATCACCCCAAGAACAAAGAAGAAAAATGCCCTCATGAAAAACGTGAAGCTGCCCTGCACCTTTTTTATTTCGGCAAATACTTCCCCGAAACGGTTTTTTCCCCCGACAAAATGGCGGTGTATGTGCTCGTGGTTTCCAAGCACTATGGAAAAGGCAAATATGGAGAGGATAGGGTCGCCGCCCACGAAGCCGGAGAGGGAGTAGAGCAGAAAGCAAAAGCCAAGGGTGGAAATGTAGCCGAGCTTTGTGGCGGGAGCCGCCTTCTCGGCAATTGATTTCCATGCCCATCCGGCTGCGGCTCCAAGCATGAGGGCGACGGATATGCTTGAGGCAAGCGATTGTGCCACTTCGTCAAAGCCCGTGCCTGACTGGCCTATGAGGGAGAGGATTATTGTAACTCCCAGAACGAGGGTAATGTCGTTGAATATGCTCTCAAGGGTTATTATGCGCTTTACGTGTGAATGAACACGCGTAGATTCAAGAAGAACTCTGGAGGTGAGGGTGGTTGTGCCGGAGCAAATCAGCCCCACAAGGAGAGAAATGGGCAAATTCCAGCCGAAAACAAAATGCAAGAATGCGCCAACTGAAAGCGTCGTGAAAAGCCCCACAAGAATTATGAGCGCGAGGCTTGTGCGCACCTCTTTGTTCAATTTCTGTGCCTCGAAATCAAGCCCGGACTCAAGCAAAATCCCTATAAGCGCGAGGGTTGAAATGAGGGGGATAAGCGGCATGAGGGCTGCGGATGGCACCCAGCCCATAACCGGGCCAAGCAAAAGCCCCAAGGCTATAAGAAAGATTGATTCCGGGATTTTGTGGGTGTTCTGAAGGTACCTGCCTATTATTCCGACCGTGGTTACAAGGCCTATTATGAAAAGTATGAGCACAAGCTCCATGTGGGATGGTATGCAAAGGCGCTTTAATAATCTAACTGCCGGTTTCGCATTGATGGAAATCTGGTTTTACCACTTCTGGGTTTGTTGATGCCAAAATTCAAGCGGAAATGACACTTCAACTTTGGAGTGGTTTGCACAGAAGGCGGTAGATAAACTGCAGTAAATTTGGGCGCCAAAACGCCCCTTTTTTTACCCCGAATAAAACCAGCCCCCTTTTATACTTCCTAAGCCCATATATATTCGGAGACAAAAAATGAACTTTAACTTCAGCAATGCCCAGAAAGACAAGCCGGACACCTCAAAACTCCTAGCTGTGGCTAAAACCTGCCTGGAGGCCCTCATAAAAGATTCAAGAAAATACAATATAACAAATTTCCTAAAAGAGCCTGCCAAATACATTCTCGCACTCTCATTGGTAACTGATGGCAAATATGAGGAATTTTCCGCCCCGAAAGCGGACTATAAGCTTCTCATAATGGTCGCGGAAGAGGTAAATGCGGAGTGGATAATCCACCAGTTCATCTGCGATTTGGACTCAAAAAACATGCAGAGAATAGAGAACGTGGGCAGGGAGCCGGTTGAACCGAACAATTTGGGCCTCTCAAC
>JAZDKV010000121.1:0-8439 GCA_043802645.1 Microcaldota archaeon
GGCAACAACCACTACCTCGGAGAGGTAAGAAAATTCTCGTGGTCCGGCCAGACTCTCTCCCAATTTTCCCTCACCTATGAAACCGAGCAGCCCCTCGAGGGCGAAATTTCTTCTTTCTTCTCGGATTTGCAGGCGCGCATATTCTCGCTCATCTTCTCCCAAAACGGGGCGGCCTACGCAATAGCTGCCGTCTCCCTTCTAATCCCGCTCATATGGCTGCATTCTCTGGAAAAAAAGTGATTTCATGATTCTATCAAACATTGAAAAAAAACTTCTCATCCACCTTGCAGCGGCAAACTCCTCAAGCATATTAGAGGCCTCAAAAAGCCCTGATTTTGCCCTCAGCCCGGACAGCGCGCGGGCCGCCGCTGAAAAACTTGTGCATCTCGGCCTTGCCACAAAAGAGAACGTATCCAAAACCCAGCTCGCATATACCGGAGAGGGGCAAAAGGCCGCAGAAGAAGGCCTGGCAGAGGTCCGGCTTCTAAAGCTCCTTGAGGGCGGCAGCGTGCCGATTTCAAGCCTTGAGCCCTATCTGCGCCAGTTCGCAATTGCATGGGCAAAGAAAAAAGGGTGGACGCAGGCAGCCGCCGGGCAGCTCTCAATCACCCCCGCAGGCGAGCAGGCGGCAAAATCTGCCTCCTATCTCACCCTTCCAAAAGACCCGGCCGAACTTCTAAATTACGGCCCGAAAATCCTTGAGGAGCTTGAGCGCAGGGGGCTTGTAAAAACCTCCTCAAGAGTTGAGGACACCATTCTCAAAATAACTCCTGAGGGAAAAAGCCAGGCGGCAAAACTTCCGGAGGAGGGCGCAGAAATATCTCTTCTTGAGCGGCAAATGCTAATCTCCGGCTCATGGCGCGCCAAGGCTTTTGCAAAATACGACGTGCACTCCCCGCCTCCCCAACAACTTGCCCCCCGCAGGCACCCAATCAACCGCCTTGCGGCGCAAATAAGCCAAATCTTCGTGCAGATGGGCTTTGAGCAGATGAGCGGCTCCGTGGTAGAATCCTCCTTCTGGAATTTTGACGCCCTCTTCCAGCCGCAGGACCACCCCGCGCGCGACCTTGCGGATACCTTCTACCTTGATGGCTCAAGCCCCCTTCCAAACAAGCAGCTTGTGGGTGCAATAAAAAATGCCCATGAATCCGGCTGGGGCGGCGCATGGAGCGAGCAGGAGGCATCCCGAGAGGTGCTGCGCACCCACACAACCGCAGTAAGCGCCCGCACCCTCTATGAAAATAGAAAAAATCCCGCCCCAAGAAAATTCTTCTCAATAGGAAAAGTTTTCAGAAACGAGGCAACAGACTATAAGCATCTGGCGGAGTTCTTTCAGGTTGAGGGAATAGTCTCATGGGAAGGGGCAAATTTCTCCCACCTTCTTGGAACCCTCAAGGAGTTTTATGCCCGCCTCGGCTTTGATAAAATCCGCTTTAGGCCATCCTATTTTCCATACACTGAGCCCTCCCTTGAGGTTGAGGTTTTCTACCCGCAGCGAAAAGAGTGGATAGAGCTTGGGGGCGCCGGCATTTTGCGCCCGGAGGTAACAATCCCCCTCTGCTCAAAATACCCGGTGCTTGCATGGGGCCTCTCGCTTGAGCGCCCCCTGATGCTCGCAGGGGAAATAAGCGACATACGCACGTTTTACCGCAATGACCTCAACTGGCTTAGAACTTTCAAAATACGCCCCTAGGCATAGCTTTTTGAAATTGGGCGCACAAGTGCAATTGCAGGTGTTATAATGGGTCTGTTGGATTCAATACGTTCAAGCTTAAGCTCACAAGGGGGCTCGCAGCCGCAGGGCGGCGAAGCCCTTCCCTTCAAGTTCTCAACCTCTTTTCGCCCGGTGCGCCTGCGTGCAATGTCGCAGAACTCCTGCGAGCTTCTAATCAGCATAAAAAATACAAGCGCGCAAGCCCACATCTGCTCCATAGTCGTGGAAGTTGCCAATTCCCTCGGCTTTGACTCCATGGGCCTTCATAAGAAAAAGGAATTGCGCTTAGGGAGCCTGGAGCCATCCGCCTCAAAGGAAATATCTGTCCCGATAACCGCCAATAACCAGACCCCGGCAGGCAACTACCGCATCTTTATCACGGCGTATTCCCACTACCGGGATTATTCGCACGTGCTCAACTCTGTGAGAAAATCAGCCGAGCTTAGAGTCGTATGATTTTATTTCAGCATTTGCACTCGCTTGAGAATCAGGCAAGCTTTGGCGCGTCCGCCTTTGGCGCCGCCTGCCTGTTTTGCGGGTTCTGGTCCATCTTTTTTACAAGCTCGTCAAGCAGGCTTGCAATGACCTTGCCATGCTCAGTGAGGCTCACTGCCTTGAGCCTGCCCTTTTTCTCAAAAGCCACCCATCCGGCAGTCTCAAGCTTTGTAAGCCAGTTAGTAACATAGACGTAAGACGCGCCGGAGTACTTGGCTATTTTGGACGGGTACCACCTCTGATCGGAATCCTTGAGGCACAAAATAATCGCCACCGGTTTTCTCTTGAGCACAAATTGGCGCATAGCCATGCAGGTGGTACGGGGATAAAATTTTTAACCGTGCCCGGCATATTTGCTGGCAGCGTTTATTCCCACCAGCTTAAGCTTCCCAAGTTTTATCGCAAGCCTTATCCTGCTTGAGGCGCCACTGCCATCATTTGCAAGTGCGCGCGAAAACTGCCCAATCTCCGCCTCATTCTCAAATACCAAAAAGTCGCAAATCTCTCCGCTGCCAAAAAAGTGCGCCCGCCCCCCCGGCTCATAAATCCTCCAGGTTCTTGACGCGGAATCAATTCCCGCCTCCCCTCTCCATTCCATGGAAAGCCCCGCCTCTATAAGCCCGTCGCGAAGTTTTTGGCTAATACAGAATCTGCGCAGTTTTTTTGCGCCGCATCTTCCCGCAGGGGCATAATAATCCATAAATTTTATCAAAGCGCCCCGCTTTGCAAGGCCCTCAAGCGACCTTCGCACTGACTCCTCGGATATAATCTTGCCCTTCGGCGCAAGTTTTTGCTGCAATCTAGCGGCAATACCGTGCAGGCTCGCAGCCCTCCCCACAATTTTCTCAAGTTCGCCGCTTGCAACACAAATATTTTTCTGCTCAAAAGCCGGCGCATGCTCCACAACTATGCAATATTTCTCCTGCCTTGTGGCAACTGCCAAAAAGTAAATGGCCGCCGCAAGAGGCACAATCCACACAACCGAGCGTGCAATCATGGCGGCAATCGTGCGCCCGGAATCCTCCCACGAATAAGAAAATTCAGACTCTCCTGCCCTAAATTCCACCTCGTTTTTCCCCTCTTTCCACTGTGAGGCGAGTGCCACCTCGCCGTTATGCACCGAAGCATTTGCCCAGTTTTGCGAACCGGCAAGCCTTGCAAGTATTTGCCCGTCCTCTACGGCCTGCCCTCCCTTTGTTATCTCAAAGCGCCTCTCATCCGCCGCCGCCCCTGCCAGTTGTGCCGAATATTTTGGCAGGCTTACAAATGCGCGCGCATATGTGCGGGCAAACTGGTCTTGCACCTCAACTATTGCAAAATCCGATTTGGGCCACTGCGAAATTGCAAACGCCCCGACAAGCGCCCCTTCTCCCCCCTTCTGCCCAAGTGGCAGGGTGTCACGCAGCGCATAATCAGAGTCAAAAATCGCGGCATAATACTTAACCGGCTCCCGCCTCGAGTATTCCCCAAGAACATATGCCCTCATAATCTGCTCTCCTGTTCCGGGGTCATTCTTCCCCTCAAGAGTTCCCGGCGGAAACGAAAAGCTCTCGTCCCAATGGCGCAGCACGTTTGATTGCGCGTCCATTACGCTTATGCCAACCCATCCATTCTCAAGCCCCACCCGGTATACATAAGGCTCGTCTTTGTAATCAAATTCCATCGGCGGCGCCCCGGGCGCGGGGGCGCAATATTTTCTTGCAAACCCCGCAAGCTTATGCGAAAACTCGGCGTAGTCTCCAATCTCATCCAAAGTCATGCGCAATGAAAATATTTTCGGGCCGCTCTCTCCAGCCCTCCAGTATGCGAGCCCGCTCTCATCAACACTGCTTTTATTCATAAGAATTTCATCCGGGGCCCCGCCCTCAACCACGCCTCCGGATTCAAGGCTTATGTTTTTTGCAAGCCCGATATACACGAGGCAATCCTGCGCGGGCAGGGCATCTGAATAGTTGAAGCCGGCAGGCCATACTCCGGAAGGGAGGATGACAATTCTTGGGCGGGTAGATGGTGCAATATCCCCGATGCCCCTTCTAAAAAATCCCATTCCGGCAGAGGCAGCCTCCGCCTCAAGGCCGCTCTCAAACGCGCCAATATTTGAGGCACTAACCCAATCTCCCTCAAGCACAACAATCTCGCGCGCCGGCTGCTGCCCAAACGCCTCAATCTCAACTTTTGAGGCGCTGCTATTTTGCGGAGAGCGTATTCTTATCGCAAGCGCCTTCTCTGAATTATATTGCCCCGCCTTTGCATACACAAGCTCATGCCACTGGGGGTAGTCCTTAGGCGGCGCGTCCTGCCTGTTCTCCCCCTGCCATAAAAGCAGGATGGTGCCGGCGCACAAAACAAGGGAGAGCGCAACGCCAAGCAGCAAAAGGCGAAAATTCATGGTTAAATAGCATTCTCTTTATTTTTTATTTATTCCTCTTCCCAATTACGCTATGAACCTTGAGCATTTCTACTCGCAAAAAGAGGCAGTCGAGAAAGCCCTCTACGAAATCGTCCCCCCAAAAAAGGAGCCGTTTGAAGTTTATGGCATAAGTGCGGAGTTTCTCGCGCGCGGGGGAAAGCGCTTTCGCCCCCTACTCACCCTCTCCTGCTGCCGCCTCTGCGGGGGAGCAGGCGAGGACGCCATGGCCGCGGCAGCTGCCATAGAGCTTTTCCACAACTTCACCCTAATCCATGACGATATAGAAGACGACTCCCAAATGCGCCGCGCACAGCCGTGCATGCACATAAAATATGGCCTGCCTCTTGCCATAAATGCCGGAGACGGGCTTTTCATGATGGTGTGGAAAGCGGCCCTCGGCATAAAATCAAAAAACGCCCCCGCCGCCCAGAAAATATTGCTTGGCGCCTTTACCTCCGTGCTTGAGGGGCAGGCAATGGAGCTTTCATGGCACAAGCACAACCGGTGGGGCATCACCGAAGCGGATTATCTTCGCATGGCCGGGGGGAAAACCGCCTCCCTTATCAGCGCCTGCTGCCAGGCAGGGGCCCTTCTTGGAGGCGCGGATGAAAAAAAGCAGGATGCCCTCCGCGAGTTCGGGCACAAAATCGGGCTGGCCTTCCAAATTCAGGATGACTGGCTCAATTTATGCGGGGAGGAGAAAAAATACAAAAAGGAAATAGGCGGCGACATATGTGAGGGAAAGCGCACTCTCATGGTGCTTCACTGCCTGCCAAAATTATCCCCCGCCGACGCGCAAAAAATGAGGAAAATACTCGGGCAGGCGGGTGCAAGCCAGCAGCAAATATCCTGGTGCATAGAAAAAATGCGCGCCACCGGCTCCCTTGATTATGCGGCGCAGTATGCAAAAAAACTAACCGAGGACGCAACAGCCTCGCTCAAAATTTTTGCAAACACGCAGGAGAAAAATAGCCTTCTTGCGGTTGCAAAATACATAATTGACCGGGAGGAATAAGCCCCCCTTTCCCTGCAGAGCCAAAAACCCCTGTTTGCAATCCAGAGCCATGCGCCCGCAATGCCGCCTATTTTAGCAGCCCCCTTTGCACCTCATAAAACCCAAGAGTCAGTATGGAGGCAAACGGGCATAAAAACACAAAGAAATAAATCGGGTAAAAAAGCGCAGATGCAAGCGGCACTGCTGCCAAAATAATAATTACGAAAATTATCGCAAGTGCGGCAATCGGTTTTTTCAGAAGAACGTAGAGCGAGCTTCCAATCGCCTCATATGAATGTTTTTTTTCAATCACTTTCGCGGCAAATGAAAACCAGAACGGAATCTGGATGCAAATCCATGCTCCGCCGCAAAGAATCAGCGCTGCCCAAATAGCCAATGAATTTATTTGCATGAGCAAAATTGCAGCCCCAATAAACAACGTACAGGCTGCCGCCCATATCGTGTGTGGTACAATCGCAATCGCAAAAAACGAGTGGGAGTTTGCGGCCATATATTCCACATACTGGGCCACTCCGGTATCCTGCTGCCCCGCCCCTATCTTTGCGCACGTGTGCATGTATGCCCCCGCAGATGCAACAACGAGGTAGAAAAAGCACAAGCCCCCCGCAAGAGTGCTTGCAGCCACTGCCGCCGCGGCAAGCGGGTTTTGTATCCACGCCCCGCCGGGTCCGGCTATAAGCGCAATAGCGCCATCAACAATCAAGAACGCAATCGCAATCCCTGTGGCAATGGCAAAACTAAGCGCATATGCGGCCGAGGCATACAGGTAGCTGCCAATCCGCGAGGCGTATATCCGCCCGCTCATCGCAAAAAGGTTCAACAAATTCAACGCAATCTCCCCAGTGCTCTTTTCGCTCAATAGTGAATTTTTTAAATGTACACTATTTTGTGTATGCTATGCATATCAAGTTTTTACCTATTTGCCCTGCGCCGGCAGCGCGGCCTTTCAACAGCCCGCAACTAAACACTTATAAAGTATTAAGACATATACTAATTAATGGTAAATTGTGGTTTGGTGCTCCAGACCACCTCATGGTGAAATTATGCCCCGCGGTAAACGAATAGTCATCGAAAGAAACAACAAAGACCCAGTAATACAAAAAATCAAGGCATTCAAGGTGAACGAGCTAAAGACCAGGCGCAAGAAGGTGGAGTCCGAGTTGTACTCAAACATTTCCCAAATAGTAAAATCCGCCCAGATGCTCTATGAGCAGGACAAGCTTGACAAGGCAAGAATACGCAACCTCGGCCTTCTTAGCGTGGATGAGGCATTTGAGGAAGTAAAGCGCGCCGGGCTTCCAATCTCCTCAAGGGCTTTCGGGGGCCGTGTTGAGCGCCGCTCAATCCACTCCGAGAAGATAGGCAAAAAACGCCTCATTCCAAAGCCGGTAATTCACGACTGGATTTCGCTCCATAATGATTTCTATTCGGTAAAAGAGGCATTTGAACTTCTAAAATTGCACGAGGCCGGCCTAAACTTGCGCGCCTTCATAGGCCGTGTTGAGAAGAACGCCATCCCCTCAATCAAAATCAACACCCAGCGCTGGATTCCAAAGGACATCGTAGATTCAATGGCGCACGTCTCAAAGAACTATTATGACGTTTCGCAGGCAATTGACCTTCTAAGCGCAAAAGGGCTCAAAATCAGGCGCAACGCCTTTGAGCGCCGCCTTGACCGCAACCGCATACCGCACGAGAAAATAGGGGGCAGGCGTGTAATCGCAAGGGACGTGGTTGAAGAGCTTGCCACAAAAGAGATGGCCCTCGCGGCAAGAAAATCCGGCAGGATCTAAGGGTTTAGCCCTCTCCAACGCCCCTGCCAAACTCCCCTCTCACTTTTTAATTTTCTATCTTCAATTGCAATTGCAGGTATAACCATGGACAAAGAACGGCTTGAAAAATTAAATTCGCTTGAAAAAAAAGGCGTAAATGCTTATCCCTACTCCTACAAATTCTCAACGCTCTCAAAAGGCGTGCTCTCAAATTATCCAAAGCTTGAAGGCTCTTCCCAGTCTGTGGCCGGGCGCATACTCCAAAAGCGCGATTTCGGAAAACTCTCCTTCTGCACTATTCAGGACGGCTCGGGCAAATTGCAAATAATGGCGCGCGCAGACGCTCTTGATTCGGCCCAGCTTGAACTTTTCTCCTCCCTTGATTTGGGCGACATAATCGGGGTTGAGGGCGAAGTCACAAAAACTAAAAAGGGCGAAATATCGATAAACGCCAAAAAAATAACTCTCCTCTCAAAATCCCTTCTTCCGCTGCCGGACAAATTCAAGGGCCTCTCGGACACGGAGATGCGCTATCGAAAGCGCCACCTTGACTTAATATCAAACCCCGGCATAAAAGAATTCTTCGCCGCGCGCACAAAAATAATGGACGCCATGCGCGAATTTCTAAATGCAAGGGGCTATCTGGAGGTGGACACTCCCATATTGCAAAAAGTCTATGGCGGCGCTGCCGCAAAGCCCTTCACAACGCTGCACAATGCGCTTGATGAGAAGCTCTACCTTCGCATCTCAAACGAGCTTTACCTAAAGCGCCTGATTATAGGCGGCATAGACCGCGTATACGAGTTCTCAAAGGACTTTCGCAACGAGGACATAGACTCAACCCATAACCCCGAATTTACCCAAATTGAATTCTACGAGGCTTACTCCGACTAAAACGATTACATGAAAATGGTAAAAGAAATGTTCGCCCACATCCTCAAAACACTCTGGCACAAAAACACAATAGAATTTCAGGGCAAAAAAATATACTTATCAAAATTTGAAAACGTCTCGCTCTATGAGCAGATAAAGA
>JAZDKV010000122.1:0-6294 GCA_043802645.1 Microcaldota archaeon
TCAAAAATGTGCAAGAAGCAATAGAACTCTATTTGGAGAGCATCGGAATGCACAAACCTCGTGAGATGAAAAAGAACGAAGTTGAAATAGACACGGTGCTTGTGGGTGCCTAAGCTTCCAGTTGTTTCCGGACAAAAATTAGTTCGCATTCTGGTAGAGAAAAAGGGATATTATATTCGTAGCCGCAAAGGCAGCCATCTGATTCTGGTTCACGCGAACCTGCCTCCAATCACCGTGCCCATGCACCGGGAGATCAGGCCCGGGCTTTTATTGGACATAATCAAAACGGTCGGGCTGGGCAGGGAAGACTTAATCGGTTGATGGCCAATGTGCCTTAAGTGAGTTTTTCAGCTTTTGCGCCCCGCGCAAAAACCATTATATATGCTGCCTCCCTCCCCTAATAGCCGAGGTGTGTTCTTGAAAAAATTCTCTATTGCTCTCATATTTGCCGCAGCTCTTGTTCCGGCAGTCTTTGCCCAGTCCGGCTCATTTTTCTCCTCATGGCTCATAGGGCTTTTTGTGCTTATCATCCTCATCATGTTCGCAATTTTCTGGTTTATGAAAAACCAAAGCCCATCTCTCCCGTCTCCCAGGCACCGGGCTGCCGGCAGCGGCTATTCAGGCCCGTATTCGGATTCTCAAATCGGGCAAGAGCTGCCAAATCTGGGCACGCACTCTGGCTTCTCCGAAATTTCCTCAGAGAACAGGCCCCTTCCAAAAGACGGCATAGTTTTGGGGGAATTAAAGCAGAAAATAAAAGAGGCAAAAGAGCACGGGCTCCCAGAAAAAGATGAGCCTGATGCGAGAATCCATGCGGCAGTGGACGAAATACTCCAGCAGGAATTTGAAAATCGCCACCCGGAGCTAAAAGAGGGGCAGGCCTCCCAAGCCCTCACGGAAAATAACGAGGCGGAAGAGTCCCGCCTTTTCGGGCATATGCATCCGTATTCATCCCTGCAGGCAGCTCCAAAATCAAAAATGCGCGCAGCAAACAATCGCAAAGAACATGCGCCCAACGCACCCCGCAAGAAAAAATCCAAAAACAAAATGCTAAAGCGCAAAATTTCCCAAAAACAAAAAACCCGCCCCGGAAAAGAATCCGGCCCAAAAAAGGCGCAAGCAAAGCCAAAAAAATACAGGGCAAAAAATGTGCGCAAGAAAATAAAAGAAGGCGCGGCTTCCAAAAAGCAAACATCAAAAAATAAAAACCACGCAAAAATGAAAAAAACAAAGCCCCGCGCAAGAAAATAAAAAACATGCTGGCAAAACTAAAAACTCAAAAATAAAAAACATAATTCCAAAATAAGCCCGTCGCAACACAATAAATCCCGCGCGCGCAAAAATCCAAAAATAAAAAACACAAAATCAAAAATAACTTCCCGCAATTAACCCACAAAATTTCAGGCCACGCAAAAGTAAACCCCATAAAACAATCCCGTTCCCCCCCACCAAAATCCTTTTTAGAACTGCCCATATCTAATAGCCACTACTTAAGCATGCGGGGTTGTTTTTGCGATGAGAAAATTTCTTTGTTTAGTTCTGCTCTGTGCCATCATACTTTCTTCATTTGCCGATTCAATAAGCATAATTTCCCCGCAGGACGGCTACCAAACTTATTCCAAGCAAATTTCCGCGCAGGCTTACTATAATTCCTCCGGAACCGATTATGATTTGGCGATATGCCAATTCAACGTGGACGGCACGGCGCAGGCAAGTGCAAGCATACCTGCGCAGCAGCAGCACACGTTCGCAGCCTCGCAGCCATTGCCCGCAGGCACCCACACTTTTGAAATTCTCTGCGGCCAAAAAAACAGCACCACAAACGAAACCATCAGCCAGTCCCTCTCTGATTCAATAAGCATCGTAATCCTCCCAACTCAAGCCACGCTGCAAATCCTCTCCCCGCAAACCGGCTCCGTTTCCTCATCGCGTGCAAACACTTTCTCCTTCAAATATTCCCCGCAGGATACCGGTCCCTCAAGCCCTATTTGCTATTTTGAAGCCGGCGTATCCCGCCTTGCCCAGGCAAGCGCAGTAGACGATGAAACAACTCAAATAAGCGCAACCCTCCCATACGGAACAAGCGTCTGGAGAATACATTGCACGGACAACTTAGGCTTTGAAATTTATTCCCCCGCGTATTCAATTGAAATTTCGCCCCCTCCAACATTCGCGACCGGAGGCGGGGAAGTAGGCACTCCCTACAAGCGGGAAATACAAGAGCCAAAGCCGGTAAGCGGCCCGCTTGAGGGCCCAATAACCGGCAGCCTCATAGATTCAGGCAATTCAGCCCAAGATCCCGCAAATTCAGCCAAAGAGAACGCCTCCCCTCCCGCACAGGCACAACTTGAGCGGGCAGTTCTTGCAGCAACCCAGAGCGCAGTTGTAGGGGACAGCATAATCCTTCGCGCGCTCAGTGCATCCGGCCAGCCGCTTGTGGGCGCCCAAGTGCACATAGTTGACCCGCAGAATAATCTGCTCTATGCAACAACCGATTCGCAGGGCATGGCGCAATTTAGTGCAAATGCGCAAGGGCTCTATCTTTACAAAATGCCGGACTACGAGCTTGAATTTCTTCCAACCACTCAAGTATCTGGCAAAAAGCAGCCTCAAATTCAAACCGCTGATGCGATAGAGGCGCAGCTGCCCAAACAACCCGCATCTGCCGATTACGACTTAAGCCCAAGAGGCGCAGAGGGCAACCCATGGCTTCTCTGGGGAGGGGCGAGTCTCCTATTCATAATCGCATCCTTTCTCGTCCTCATGCGCTTCTCAAGCGGGTAGAACAAAAACCATCTGGCTTTTTTACTTTCCTTCCCAAACTTTTTTTGGTGTAAACGATGAAAATCCAATTTTTTGCAATATCTCTTTTGCTTCTCATCTCGCTGCTAGCAGCTCAAACACCCTCCTCTATGCAGCTGGTCTCTCCTATAAACCAAAAGCAAATTTACTCCGACTCCGTGGAATTTCATTTCCTCTACAATAAGGGTGACTCTGGCCCGGTTCAGACTGCTTGCATCCTCTCCATAGACGGCTCTCCCATAGCCACGATAAGCGCCCAATTCAACCAGGACGTGTTCTACACATCTACCTCAATCCCTTCCGGAATCCACTCATGGAGCGTAGAGTGCAACGGGGAGAGCTCCCAGAACGAAACATTTGAGAGGCAGCCCCAGGCCGCCTCAGTTGAGCTTATCTTCCCCAAAAACGGCACTCTTACAAAAGACTCCGGGATGGAATTCAACTTTACCTACCATGCAGCTGACGAGGGAAATGGCACCGCCCAGTGCTACCTAAACATAGGCTACACCCAGCTCGGCCCCCTCTCCCTGCCCAGCGAGCAGGAAGGCACGATTGAAATAACCGATTTGCCAAGAAGAATTTATGAGTGGTATGTAACCTGCGACCAATTCAAGTCTGCCATTTATACTCTTGAGGCGCAGGCGACAGTAGCCCCCGCCGTGGAGCCCGTATCTCCCCAAGTAGGCGCAGTCTTCAACACAACTAATCCTTCATTTGATTTTATCTACGACGCGGGGACAGAAGGCCCCCAGCAGGCAGAATGCAACCTCATAATTTACCCCTTCAGGGAAGGCAGTATCAGCGCAATCTCCGGAGAACGCACCTCAATAACCGCGCACAACATAAGCGCCGGAAAGCAGCTATGGTATGTTGAATGCAACCGGGGCATAGGCTCCTATGTCACTACTGGCGAGGCGCGCGAATTTATCATATCCTCAAACGCATCCTCCTCCATAGGCGAAGAAAATAATTCCGCTCAAAACCAATCCTTGAATTCAACCGCCCCCCCTGCAACGGCACAGGCCGTGCTCATAGCTCCGCCGAGGGCAAACACAGGCGAGAGCATACAACTAAAGCTCCTTGATAAAAACGGCCAACCGATTTCCGGAGCGCAGATAAAAATCATCCCTTCCTCCGGCCAGCCCCAAGTGCTCACTACCGGCCAGAATGGCACGGTTTCTTTCTCCTCGGGCTCCCCAATGTCCTTTAGCTACCAAGTGGAAGGCTACGAGCTTGCCCAAAGCCCATTCACAAACGTAGTCTATGAACCGGCGCAGGCAGAGCAAAATTCCACTCCCGCGCAGGGCGGTGCGCAAAACCCCCCCTCCCAACCGCCAGCCTCCGCTCCGTCCGAGGGCACGGGAATTCTCTACGCAATAGTGGCGGCAATCCTCATAGTGCTTGCAATAGGAGCATACTTTGCATTTGCTAAAAAGCCCTCAAAAAAAGAAAAGGGCGCAAGCGAAAAGGCAGAAGATATAAACCGCCCCTCCGATAACAAAAAGGCGCAAGGCGCGCAAAAGCCGAACTCAAAGAGCGGGGTAAAATAATGGATGACCAAACAGTTTTCTATGTTCTCGTCGCCGCGGTAATCGTGGTGGCGGCAATAGCCTTTTTCTTCCTGCCGAAATTGCAGCAGAAAGAGCAATCATAGGGCGGCGCGCAAAGCTTCTTTTCCCGCCGCTCCACAAACCACCACTTACGAGAGAATCGGCGCGATACCTTTAAATACTTAAATCTCCCTACTAGTAGCCACCCTTTCAGGGCATTTGTTGCCCTGACATCAGCACGGGGCGCTGGTTTCGTGCGATGCAAGGCGTTTTCGCGCATATTCGTATGCGCTGTTTAAAGCGATCCAAAAGATTGCAATGATTTAACCCCAGATTACTCCATCTGCCGTGTTGCAGAAATATTCTGGGCAAACGCTTGGGGGCATGTATCCGAACATTTGTTTGGAGCATTCGGGAAATACGCAGGCATTTTCGCCGGCGGATTTCTCATCACCCGTGCAAGAGGGCCCCGATTAACTTCGTTTCCCGGCCCGTTTGTATTGCACCAAGGTGTCATGTGTATGAAGGCATGCCAAAATTCTCGTATTGAGAATTTATAGTAGAGTTGAACCAAGACCATTTGTGGTATGTTGATTAGCGCCGCTTAGTGGATAGCTTGGCTTGGGTAGAGCATAGCGCCGTGGCAAGCTGCGAAAAGTGCGGGGTAGGGGCATGCGCCCGTCGATCCCGCAATTGCGCCGAGGCCTGTAATGGCCACCTACGCCGGAAATTAAAACATTCTAGTACCGGCAGGAAAAGAGACCAACAGGGATTTGGTTAGTAAGGGTGACTGAAAGCCAAACAGTGCGTTCTGAATCCTACCGGGGCAACCCGGAGGAGATGTGGGATGGATTAACCGCATGTGTAGTGCAACCGGCTGGAAAGCCGGGCCATAGAGAGTGAAAGCCTCGTGCACGATAGCATACGGTAAGAAATCAAACGAGTAGTGTCCCTCGGATATGGGGCATGAATATGGGAGTATCAACTTCCAACACTAAATATAACCCAAGACCGATAGCGAATGAGTAGCGTGAGCGAAAGCTGAAAAGTTCCCCGGAAGGGGGTTTAAATAGACCTTGAAACTAAGCGGCCACAGTTTGGTACGGCGTGAAAGGATAGCTCCCGCGAAGCAATTGCCCGCAGGGGCATGCGCGAGTGGGAGTTGCCGGCGTCGTGCCGTTCTTCTTGAAGCAAGAGCCAGGGAGTTGAAGGGCGTGGCAAGGTGAGAGCCGAAGCGAAAGCGAGCCGTCAGAAATGGCGTTTAGTCACTTTCTTCAGACCCGAAGCCGATGTGATCTATACGTGGGCAGGTCGAAGTCCGCCTGACGGCGGATGGAGGACCGCAACCGATGCTAGTATATTCTGCTCGGGTGACCTACGCATAGGGGTGATAGTCCAGTCGAACTCGGCAATAGCGGGTTCCCTCCGAAGTATATCTGAGTATAGCCCTCATGGAGATGGGTTGCGGGGTAGGGCACTGATCATTGGGAGCGGGGTCGAAAGGCCTCACCCGATTGTCAAACCTCGAATCTGCAACCGTCTGAGAAGTGAGGAGTCGGGTTCCACCGGGTAAGCTGGTGGGGCGTTACGGGAAAGTCCGAAACTAAGGTTAAGGTCCCAAAATTTAGGCTAAGTGTGAATCCACAAGAAGTTTGCATTCAAAAACAGCTGGAAGGTAGGCTCAGAAGCAGCCACCCTTTAAACAACGCGTAATAGCGGACCAGTCTAGAGTGCAGATTTCGAAGATACACGGGGCTAAGCCTATTACCGATACCTTAGAGTCCATGCAAAACATGGAACTGGTAGGAGGGCGAGCTGGTTGGGTAGAAGCAGGGTGGTAACCTCCTGTGGACCGGCCAGTTACGAATATCCTGGTATTAGTAACAGCATATCCAAGTGAAAATCTTGGGCGCCGCATAGCACATGGGTTTCTGGGCCATGT
>JAZDKV010000123.1:0-3465 GCA_043802645.1 Microcaldota archaeon
GCAAACTTCTGGGTAGTTCCACCAATCTTCATTGTTCCCTCAACTGTGTATTTCATGCCTTGCACCTCATTAATCTGTAAGTTCCAATGCCTGCTCAAGCCGCCCGAGCTCAAATCCGGTCGTGTCTTCCCCGACTATCGCCGCGGAAGAATTTGCAACCACTCCAAGCCCCACAATCGGGGTGCCGGAATTAACCGTGGAGTTTAGCCCGCCGACTTTGAGAATTTTCTCAAGCCTTTTCAGCTCGTCCTCGCTTATGCGGTTGTGCGCCAAAAATCCTTTATTTGTGGCAACCAGCATCATCCCTACCGTTTTGTGGCCGCAAATAGGCATGGGGACAGCCTCAACACAGAGCGCGCCCTCAATTTTTTTTATGTCCGCGCGGGGCATGTCCTCATTTACTATTGCCGCATGGTCGTTGCATGCGATGTTATTTCCAAGGGCGCTGAATTTCGTGTCGTTTATGACTTCCACTTCTATTCCGCCCCGCTCAAATGCCTCCAATTCCCTTTTGGAGCAAAAAGGCGCGAGCACAACTCCCTTTGAGTTTGCCGCCATGTAAATTCCGAGGTATGGGGAGGAGGAGATAGATGCGCGCACAACGTTCTGGCTTAATCTTTTGGCGGCAGCCTCAAATTTCTCGTGCGAGCTTGCGGGTATGGCGATAAACTTGTCAGTTGCTTTTGCAAAAAGCCCCACAAACGAGTTTCCCGAAAAGCTTGAGTGGATAGCCGCCATCGCAAATTACCTACTGCTTGCCCTCTTTACTCTGCGCCGGGGCGGGTGCGCTATTTGCCGCTTTCTTCGCAACGGGCTTTGGAGCTTTTTGCCTTGCCTCTTTCTTCTTTGAGGCAGTTTCCCTCTTTGCAGATTTCTTCTTCTCCTTGGCACTTGCAGCCTCTTCCTCTCCGTGCAGGTATGCCTGCAGCACTCCGTCCTCAAGCACTCCCTTTACTTTCACGCGCCTTGGGGGCTTCTCCATGGAATCCCTCCACACGTATGAGTTGAGCGCGGAGGAGAGTTTCACATTCTCCTGTTCAACTTTGAAGTTGCGCGCAAGGAATTCGCGCAATATTTTCACTGCCCTCATTGCCCTGCGGGTGCGCAAATAGCTGTAAGCTTTTGACAGGTTGATGATGTATACCCTCTCAAGTTTCTTTTTCTCCTCTGCCATGAAAATCACTCCTCTTTTATCTTAAGCTTTCTTGAGCGCCAGTCCCTTCTTCGGTTGCTTGAGACCACTTTTCTCTTGGTCTTTGCGACCACGAAAATGGGCATTCTCTTGTTCTGGCGGTTTTTCTTTCCAAGCATTGATTTTTTCTTGCTGGTCTTTTTGCTCATAATCACACCTTCATCCAATGTAGCTTTGCGCGGGAAGCTGTTTTTCAATCGCCACATTAGCCTTTCTTTTCTTGCTATCAAGCATGTCCTTGTAAGCGCCCCATATCTTCTCCGCTTTTTTGCCTGAAATTATCTTCACTATTTCATGGCGGGGAACAGGCTGTTCGCGCTTCTCGTCCGGGCGGTAATCCGCAAGCACTGTCTGCCCCGCTTTTATCTTGTCCGCAATCTTTGGGTGCACCAAAAGCGTGAGGACATTCTCATCCCACATCTCAAGGGTGGCCTGGACGCTCTCGTCCGCAGAGACTATGTCTTTGTCCGTTTTTCTGAACACTTCAACAATTTTTCCCGGATGATACACCAAAATCCCTCCTATTCCCCTTTTCTGCGAAACTCAATCTTTGTCTGCCTTATTGGCGAGAGCCTGAGCAGAATAGCCTTGAGCTGCTCCTCATTTACCCTTGCCGCCATGCCTTTTTGCGCCATGGTTATGAGCCATTGCGCGGCTTTTGAATACAGCTCCCTGCTTGCGGGGGTATTCTTGGAGGCGACTATCATGAGGCGCTCGTAGGCGTCCGGCTGCAGAATTTGCCTGAGCGCGTCCTTGACCATTTGCGCCTGCTCATTGGCGCGGGCATTTTTGTGCACGGCAGCCTGCTCGTCCATCTTCACACTACTCTTTTGCCGGCTTTAAGGACTTTGCTGCCAAGTCAAGGAGCTTCTGCCCCTGTGCGGTAATCTCGCGCCCGGTTTTTGCCTTGCGCATAAGGCCCGCCCCCTCAAGGGACTGCATGGCCTTTCTAATCATGTTTCCGCCGGATTTCACGTGCCTCTCCGGCCTCACTCCGCGGATTTTTCTGCCTCCGTAGTGGGAGCGCAGTTTTGAGACTCCAAGGCCCGGGTGCGTGTATGCCTGGCGCAAAATGGATGCGCAGCGCATATACCAGAACTTTTCATCTTGGGGCAGCCTTGAGCAGTGCGCCCCTGATTTTACGTTTCCCACCCATTCGGGGGATTTTATGCCCATTTCCTCAAGCTTTTTAGCCACTGCCTGAATGAGCTTCAATGCGTCTACGTCGTATGCTGAAACCATCAACTGACCTCCTTGCCTAAATACTCATTATACAAACTTTTTCCCCAAAGCAATACGCCGACACATGGACGGCAAAGGCGCTTTGTCGGGGCCGCAAAAGCGGTTTCCAAAAAAGTTTTCTCTGTATTTGGTTATGTTTTGAGATTTATAAGGATATGGGGAGGTTTGGCAACTAAAAATTGTTTGGGCCCGGAGGGATTTGTCCGATTATCCCTCCTAAAGGTGGGATAATCTTTGAACCCTCGGCCTACAGCTTTCCTAGAGCAGTCCGCACATTTGCGGGTGCCTCTTATAAGACTGCCGCTCTAACCGGGCTGAGCTACGGGCCCGTATTTTCTTTGCAAATTCATATTTTTAAATTAACCCGAACAAATCCGTGCGGTAGAAAATGGGCAGAAATACGAATGTGCCCCCCCTTCGTGCAATTGTTGAGGGGCGCATAAATATATTGCTTGCAAAGGCGCTTGAAGTTGCAAAAGAGAGGCCGCAGGACGCAAAGCGCTATGTTCAGCTTGCCTGCAAGCTCTCAATGAGGCACCGTATATCCATGGGGCGGGAGAGAAAGAGAAAATTCTGCAAAACGTGCCTTATGCCTCTTGTGGAGGGGCAGAATTTGAAAATTTCAAGGCAAGGGGTTTGGGAGATTTACTCTTGCAGCTGCGGCGGAGTGAGGAAATTCCATCTATAACTTTTTATCCTTGCCCGTCCATTAAAGTGCGGGGAGGAGCTATGCACGATTTAATATCGTTTAGGGATTTGCAAAAACAGGATGTAAACCGCTATCTCTCCCTCGCGCAGGAGATGGAGAAAAACCTCTATTCAAAATACGAATTGCACAAGGGAAAGCTTGCGGCAACCCTCTTTTTTGAGCCATCCACCCGCACAAACCTCTCATTCCAGTCGGCAGCCCAGAGGCTTGGGATGAACCCCGTTCCCTACAACCATGAGACCTCATCTTCCAAAAAAGGCGAATCCCTCACGGACACGATAAAAATTGTGGCCGGATACGCCGACATCGCCATAATACGGCA
>JAZDKV010000124.1:0-3028 GCA_043802645.1 Microcaldota archaeon
GGTTGCCGGCCCTCTTGTGCTCCGGGACAGATTCGGGGGCGACGAGACCATAATTGACGCCACAAAGCAGGGAAGGTCCGGATGGATGATACCCTCCGACGTGGACAACGGGATGGATATTGAGAGCCTTGATGCCGATTACGTACTCGTAGTGGAAAAGGACGCCATGTGGCAGAGGCTAAATGAGGACAAGTTTTGGAGAAAAGAAAATTGCGTGCTAATTACGCCCAAGGGGCAGGCCTCACGGGGTTGCCGGCGGCTTATCTCAAAATTGGCGGGGGAAGGCCTGCCGATTATCGTATTTACCGACTGCGATGCGTGGGGATGGTATATTTACTGGACTATTAAGACGGGCTCAATGAACCTTGCTTACCTTGCAAATGACATAGCGACCCCGCAGGCAAAATTCATAGGGGTTACCATGCGCGATATTAAGGACTATGACTTCTTGGGGAATTTGACTATCAAGGCAAAGGAAGTGGACATAAAGCGCGCTGAGGAAATGATGAATTACGAGTGGATAAAGAGGCATCCGGAATGGGTGGACGAGCTCAAAATCGTGATTAAGACGCAAAAAAAACTTGAGCAGGACGCTCTTCAGGGGCCGTCTCTGTCTTTCGTGGGCAAATACTTGAAAGAGAAAATGGCCGCGAACAAATTCTTGCCATGAAGCGCGGGTTTTGCCCCGACTCCTTTTTATTCATTTAATTCCTAGTGTGTCCTATGTCGGATTCGTACAGGCTTGCAAGGGAGGCAAACGAGTTTTTGGACTCTATACTCCAGCCTGAGGAGCAGAATCTGCAGAAATTGTCCGATTATCGGGCGAAGATGGTTGAGGCCGGGTTTGCCGCGCCGTTTAGGACCCTTGTTGCAAAGCTGCAGTCGGATTTTCTGGAAAATTCCGCAGCCGAGGCGCAGGATTTGAAAAAGCACCTCTCGGAGATAAGGTATGCCGCCTCCCTGAAAAAAGCCACTCTTAATAGGTGCAGGGTTGCAATTGCGGCGCATAGGCTTGCGCAGGCATTTGAGGATTTCGGGCAGGGGGAGTTTGTAAAATTCCTGCCTCTTGGGGGGGATTATAGAAAGAGGCTCATAGAATCCGGCGAGGCGGCAGTGGATGCTTACCATTCGCTTTTGAGCATTTTTGAGCAGGGGCGCCACCCCATGAAGAGCGCCTCGGCCCTGGTTTCATTCATGAGCGAGGGAGTGGAGGTTGAGAGGACAATAAACCTTGACGCGGACAAGAACGCGCAGGAGCACATAAAAAGCATTTTCGGGCCAGATGCAAAAGTCAAGGACGTGCAGATAAAAAGAAAAACAGTGTCCATGATTAAGAATTATTCTACGAAAGTTGCCCTCTTTTGCGCCGCATGCACTTATGCGGCAAGCATTGCGGATGAGAGGATGCTCCTTGGGCAAAAGCAGGATGCATCTATCTCAAAATACAACAAGATTATGAAAAGCTACGGGCTTAGCCCGGACGCCGACATAAGCGAGACGGATAAGTTTGAGAATGTGCGTGAGGAGATGCAGAAGGAGGGCTTTATACAAAAGATAGGGCTTAGCTGGATTATGCCGGACGAGTTTAAGGGGAGGCTTCACAAGAGAAGAACGGAGAGAAAAAGGGCGGCTATTTCGCAGGCCCACATGGGAGTATACCAGATTTTGCAGTGGTATTACATTTGCCATAATAAGGAGGGCAGGGCGGCTTATGGCTCCATGCCATCCGTTTTGATTGAGCCGCAGGGAGCCCAGCTTATGCCCATGCAGGAGCTCACCCAACCGGGCTATCTTATCTCAAACCCGCAGAAGCTCATACTTGAGAAAATGGAGATGGAGAAAACTGCCCCGCCAATAAGCCCGAAAGTTTGGGGCCCTGCCTTTGTTTGCATAAACGCCGGAGTCTCGCACAAATGGGCTGCGGAGGAATTCGGGGTTGATATTTTAGAGATTGAGAAGGCAGTTAAGCTCATGCGCCCGCTCATTGAGCAGCCGCAGGGAAGAGGTGCGCAGTTTTTGGGCAAGCTAAAATAGTCATGTTGAATGATTGAATGATGTTAAATGCCGGCTTTGGGTGCTTGGAAAATTTTCCCGCTGCCCGGGCGAAAGCCGCTGGGCTTGGGCGCGCATGGGCCGCATAAGAAGAGGGGTTTGGGTATGCTGCAAATAAGCGGTACAAGAAAGGAGATGTTCGGGCAGATTGATGCCAATTCACATGAGCTTAGCGCGCGCATTTTGGCAAAGCCCTCAAAGGCGGTTTTCTTGCACTTGCTGCAAAAGACAAAGGTTGAGAAAATTTACATGACTCCTGGAATTTTTGCCACTGTCCCAAAGAAAGTGCTGGACGCCCTTGATGGGGCGGGGGTTTCAGTGGAGATTGTGCAGAAGAGGGCGGGAAGGCCGGCTAAATTTGAGGAGGGCAAAAAGATTGAGGCCCTGCGCATGCTAAAGGAGGGCAAAACCGCCGCTAAAATTTCAAATAAGCTTGGGGTTCCGGCTACTTCCATATATGCATGGAAGAGAAGGGCGGCAAGAAAAGAGGCAGTTGTGCCGGATTCTACTTGAGGCTTTTGGCAGGCAGGCCGTTTGCCCCCCGCTTGATGCCCTTTGGCAGATTTTTCTTATGAGCCGGCTGCTCAACCCCTTTTTTCGGGCAGATTTTTCCAAGCGGGCATGAGCCGCACTTTGGAGAGCGGGCCGTGCAGTATTTTCTCCCATGGTGCACCATCCAGTTTGTGTACATGCCCCAGTCCTCTTTGCAAATTATGGACATTAGCTCTTTCTCGCTCAAGCTCTGGTTGTTGCGCTTTGAGGTAAGGCCCAGGCGATGTGAAATTCTCATGCAGTGGGTATCTACCGCTATCCCCTCGTTTTTTCCATAGGCGTGGAATAGGACTATGTTTGCGGTTTTTCTTGCTACTCCGGGCAGGGATAAAAGCTCCTGCATGGTATTTGGAACTTCCCCCCCGAAATTTTGCACTATGAGTTTTGAGGAGTTTATTATGTTCTTTGCCTTTGTGCGGTAAAA
>JAZDKV010000125.1:0-2344 GCA_043802645.1 Microcaldota archaeon
AGCGCAAGGAGAAGCCCAAGAGGTAGTTTTATATGGACAGAAAATTATTCGGAAAATACGACTTGGGCGCAGTGGTTGTCCCGGACCCCTCCCTCGTAAATTACATCAACCTTGATCCGGTGGAAATTCCCCACTCGTTTGGCAGGCAGGCGAAAAAGCAGTTCTACAAGTCGCGCGTAAACATAGTTGAGAGGCTCACCAACAAGCTCATGCGAGGGGGCACGGGAAGAAAAACCTCCGGGAAAGTCATCCGCACGCACGGGTCCATGCAGGGGCAGAAGACAAAAGCCCTCAAGACAGTTGAGACAGCCCTTGACCTTGTAGCCAAGAGGACAGGGCAGAACCCCGTGCAGCTTCTAATTGACGCCATTATAAACTCCGCTCCGCGCGAGGACTTCACCCGCGTATCTTTCGGAGGGGTGTCCTACCAGGTAGCCGTTGACGTGTCTGCCTCGCGCAGGCTTGACATGGCTTTGCGCAACATTACCTTGGCAGCCATAATGGGCGGGTTTGCAAACAAGAAGACTCTTGCGCAGGCTCTGGCGGACGAAATAGAGTTCGGCGCAAAAGGAGACTCGCAGAACAGCTATTCAATAAAGAAGAAGGACGAAACCGAGCGCATGGCAAGGAGCTCGCGCTAGATTTTTTCTTTTTTTATTTATTTTTTTCAATTCTTTATCCCTATTTTTTATTTCTTAGAAGAATTTCCTAAACTCATCAATCCCGTATCCTGCCTGCCTTGCAATAGAGCGTATAACAAAGGGATTCAAATCCTTGTTTGCATGTACCGGTACGGTAACATGAAATTCCCTTTCCCCAACTCTTTTTATCAAATGGGCGTGGCTTCCCCTCTGCCTGATAAGTGCAAATCCGTTCTTGCAAAGCGCCTTTATCACTTCTTTGCCTGAAACTGCCTTCATACTCCTCAGCATCTCATAAGGCGCAAATCTATATAAACAGCCTTTTGCATCTAATCCTATAGTGATTCAATGCAATCAAAAACTCCAGTATCTTTTTCGGCAATAGTCCTCAAGGAAGGCGCCTCATATTCGTCTTGGTGCCCGGATTTGGATGTTGCCTCGCAGGGAGATACCATAGAAGATGCTCTGGAAAATCTAAAAGAGGCCATTGAGCTGCACATAAACTGCATGAGTGGCACCCAGTTCAAGGAGATGAAAGAGCGCCAACTCTCAAGGCTTGTAACTACGATAGAACTTCCGGTCGCTGGGGCTTAAGGCCTTCTCATTTTTCTCGTCAAAGCCTCTGGCAAATCAGGGAAAGCTATTTCAATCTACCCTCTCTCAGACATTCACATGCTCTCCAAATCGGATACCGGCCGAAATTCGGATGAAAAGGGCCGGATGCAAGAAAGCAAGCGGGGAATATTCGAGCCTGATGTCGCCTCTCTCTCCAATTTCAATAAGGCCCTAACCTCCGCCAAAAAGGAGCTTTTCTCCTCATCGAACCCAGACGCACCAAAACTCGTAAACTGGATTGACTCCATCCTCTCCGGGCAACCCCTCTCCGGCGGCTATTTGCCAGCCTTCGGGGAATTTTCGCAGAATGGCGGCAGTCTCCCTATCGAGACAAGCGAGCCGGAACTGGCATCAATCCTCTCCAAGAATCTGTGCACGGCCGGAGTTAGCGGGGCGGGCGTAGTCTGCACCCGCACCGCCTTTGATCCCCTGCCGCACTATAGCCTCTCCTTCAATTTCACCCCCGGAGGATTTTCAAAGCTTGAAGAAATAAGCAAGTCCGGAGTTGACCCATTTAGCCACAACGCCCTTTTGCAAATGAATCGGCAAGGGCCGGATTTCAGCCAAACCTCAAAGCAAATGATTTCGCACATGATTGAAAATCCAGTGCAAAAAAATGAAAAAGCCCCGCCCGCCTATCCCTCCACTCCAGCAAGCAGCACAAAAGTTGCCCAAAATATGCAGGGAGGCGCAAACTTCACTGAGTGGCAGCAAAACCAAATTGCATCTTTGCGCGCGCAGCAGGGATACAAGCTCTCCCATCCCCCAGAGCAATCTTCAACCCCTGCAGTTTCCACGCAAACAAGCAAATCTCCGCCCGATTTTGCCCAAAATTCTTCGGATATTTTCGGGGAGGCGCACGGGGATTCATACAGGCAAGCCTACCTAAGCCCGCAGGACATGGGCAAAAATACTTATACAATCTCATTTGAGAGCGGCAAATACGGAAACACTATTTCCACAAAAGATGTATGGCGCGGGCGCCAATTTACGGTGCTCACCCATCCCGAACTCATTACCCCAAACCCCGATATCCCTTACCAATACATAGACGCAAAGAGCGGGCGGCTGCTCTCCTACAACCCGCA
>JAZDKV010000126.1:0-18030 GCA_043802645.1 Microcaldota archaeon
CAGTATGCAAAGAACATACGCAAGAAGGGCAGGGCAAAATTCACAATTGAGAACATTGTCGCATCTGCGAATTTTGCAGTAATGCTTGATTTGTACGGAATTGCCTCCTCGGTGCACGACGTGGAATATGAGCCGGAGCAGTTTCCGGGCGCCATTTTCAAGATGACCGACCCTGTGAAGTCTTCTTTGCTGCTTTTCAAAAACGGCAAGATTATCTGCACGGGATGCAAGTCGGAGAAGGGAGTGCAGCAGGCACTTAACAAGACCGCCGGCATACTTGAGAAGTACGCTTCAAAGCTTGAGGAGAAGAAGTGAAGCTCCCGAGCCCAAAGGCTCTGGCTTCTTTCTGTCTTTGGGGGAAGCCAGCGGCTGCCGTTCAGGCGGCTGGGCCGATGGCTTGCGCACTCGGGAGCTTCAGGAAAGCTTTATCAACTTCTTTTTTCTTGTCTTACTATGGCAACCAATCCTACCATGCTTGATAGGCTCGGGCTTGTTCTCGCCCTAGTGATGGGCGCGGCTGTGCTCGTGCTTGGAAGCGTGGAATTTTTTGTAATCTTCCTTGTTTTTCTTGCAGCGTCGGTGCTCGTTACAAAACAGGGCTATGCGCAAAAGCGCGAGCTTGGAATTTATGAGCACGAGCGAAGCTGGGAGAACGTTCTTGCAAACGGCATTGTGCCGACTGCCGCAGCCATTGCCTCTCCCCTAATCGGCCCCGGAGCGTATTTGGGCTCCGTGGCTGCAATTGCCGCGGACAAATTTGCATCTGAACTCGGGGTTTTGGGGCCTGCGCCTAAAAGCCTGCTCACTTTCAAGGAGGGGAAAAGGGGTGAGAGCGGCTGCGTATCCCCTCTTGGGACCCTTGTGAGCTTTAGCGGGGCGATGATAATTGCAATTTCCGCGCACTTTTTGATGCCCGCATCCGTTGATGCATGGCAGATGGTTTATATCGGGCTTGTCGGATTTGCGGGCTCCTTTGCGGATTCCCTTGCAGGGGTTTTGGAGGAGAGGGGAATTGGCACGAAGGCTACTACGAATGCGATTTGCGCAGTTGTCGGGGCGATTTTAGGCTGGGCTGTTTTGCACTAGCCCTTTTTTAGGGGAAAAATTGGTTTTGGCTCTTTGAGCGCCGTATTTTAGCTGTGGTTTTGCCTTGTTTGGCTTTTTGTGGGCGAAGTTTGGCTTGCCGGTGGTTTACAAAGTTTTATTTATTTTGACGCCATGTAATAGACACTAATTCTCTCTTGGCTTTAGGCAAGGTGTTTTGAGTGCAAAAAGAAAAAGGCCAAAATGATTCAGGCTTAAGGAACGACAAGAAAGGATGGCTTAAGCGCAGAGCCGCCCAATTCCTTCTCTTCCTGCAGCTTTGTTCCTTCAACGTCCGGGCCGAAGGGCTTATGGTGGATGGAGCTGAGGCGCTCCTGAAAAAGCAGAAGGCCCTCATGCGTCCCTTGAGCGAGGATGAGAACAGTTCCGTCCGGGCGGTTTTGGACCCAGCCGCGAATTTGCAGGGAGAGGGCGATTCGTTTTACAAGGGCGCGAAAGCCGACGCCCTGTATTTTGCCGCGAATGAGCAGGAGAATCTCTTTCATGAGAGAAAAAGCGGGGGAGCATTTAAAAATCTCAATCCGTTAAGCAGTGAATACGGGGTTGAGGGGCAAATGTTTGCTTCAATGGAGAAAGGCGCCGGGCAGAATGAGCGCACGGGCCGGGATGAACAAAAGGACAGGGATTGGGCGCGAAGAGTAAAGGGTGAGGTTAGGCACTACCCGGATTACAGGCTCCTTAGAACCGGCAAGGAAGCAGGCAGCAGCGGGCTTGACGAGAGAGCAGGCATCGACAAGCTCATAGACCTCTGCTCGGAGGCTCTTGGGAAGGTGGGCGGGAACTACATAACTGCCAAAATTCCAAAAAGGGAGAAGGTCCGGCGGGGAGAAGATTCCGGGCCTTATTATGAATTGGCGAAGAAAATTCTTATTAATTATTTTAAAAAAGAGGCCGAAGCCCGGGGCTTTGATGTAAGCGGTGTTGGGATAGTGGAGGAGGACGGAAAAGTAGGGAACAAACGCGTAGGCGGGGCAGAGATGGGAGACATCTATGTTGTTTTCAGATCTTCTATTGCCACGATTCTGGAGGAGAAAGAGGGGCTGAAAACAAAACAAGCGCAGGATGAACAGGGTGCGAAGAAGCAGCCTTATCAGGATGCAAATACGCAGGCCTCCCGAACCTTTGGAAACAAATATGCCCAAGCGCAGGATAGGCAGTATCTTTGGGCGCAGGGCGCGCTTGAATTCGCGGACATATATGCTACTGGAGCAGGCGGAGTTTCGCTTAGGGCGGCCATTGAGAGAAATATTTTGCCTATAATTGATGCTTGGAGCACGCAGCAGGGCAGCGCGATAAACGAGGCAGACAAGCAGGAGTTCATAAATTATTTTGTAGGCATGGCGGCATTTTTGCCTCCGGAGAAGAGGGCGGCATTTTTCAGCCCGAACGGGGAGAATGGCTGGCACTCGCTTGCCTCAAGCCTGACTACTTGGGGCGCGGAGAATTCCCTTAGGTATATGCACCTTTTGTACACAAGCGTTAGCGGCGAGACCAAAACGCGGGAGGAGCTCTCAGGAGGGGGCGTGCTTGATGAGAACAGGACGCATGAGCTTCTTGAGGCCTTGCAGACTACGCCGAATTTTGCGGACAATATAAACAAGAGCGATATTTTGGCAGGGCAGGCATCGGATTTGGCTCAGAATAATTCGGAGCTAAACGATTTGCACGCAAGGACAATCAACATAAACGGCAGGTATGAATTTTTAGTATGCACCGCGCCGGTTATTGCATTTACAAACCGCAACGTCTCGCAACTCTCAGAGATAATAAAGGAGCTTGCGGCGTATGACGACACTATTGCCTTCTTAGTAGGCGATAATTCAGATTCTAGGGGCATGCGCGATTTCGGGCCTGCTGCCCTGCAGAACATGTACGGGCTTGTGGTACCGGCTTTTGCCCGTGCGGAAGGGTTTGCAGGAGTGCTTGATGAGGATTCAAAACTCCTGCAGCTTGAGAGATACATGGCGGATAATAGCGCAAAGCTTGCAAGCCTTGCCCCGCAGGATGTGAAGGATTATTTGTCCGGTGCGGGCTATTACTCGCCGATTGGGAAGGGGGATTTGCAGATTACCCCGGACGGCTACCTCATCCTTGATTTGAGAAGGGCGATGAACATCACTTACGTGTATGAAGTTTCGGCTTACGTGCCGGATTATATGCCCATAGAGGCATCGCACGTGTTTGACAACATAAATATAGTGAGATGGCAGGATTATTCACAGAATCAGCGGGAGCTGCTGCCCGCAAAAAACCGGAGATTTTCAGACCAGTTCCATTATGACCCACAGAGCGGGCGGGTTGTGGACAAGGAGGGCAAGCCCCTGCAAACAGGGGCGGTGGTGAAGAACTATTTTGCAAGAATGGACGGGAGATTGCCCCAAAACACGATTGCCATTTTGATGCAAGAGGGCGGGCAGGATGTTTATAGGAAGATAAACCGCATGAGCGGAGAGGTTGAGCCGGGGGAAGTTGGCATAAACCGGCTTAAGAAAGAGGGCACGGTTTATGCTTCGGATGCGCAGTATGAGTGGAGGCAGCTTGGAGCAGCCGGGCAGGCTACAGTTACAAAGACAACTAATAGCAACCCCCAGACCAAATATGACAATACAAGCATTTACGGCCATACTGACGTGGAGATGAGCGCTGTGCGCTCCCCTAAGGGTGAGGGGGAGAGCCATTCGGATGAGAAAGTGGGCCTGCGCGCTTACGGGGACTGGGACACTTATGATGAGAGCACCAAAACAAGCACACACAGCTCCGGAAGGGGGATGTTTTACGGGGCGCTCTCTCTTGAAAATACAGATTTTCTTTCAGCCCAGAAATCCCTGTGGTGGACTTTCCAGCAGGGAATATATGACCAGACTACCAATGAGGCAACTGGAGACGTGTATAACCGCCGCTCAACCGGGCAGTATGCAATTGACCACCTAAACAAGGACAACAGGAGGCTTGGGGCATACTACGGGACTCTTGAGGAGATTAATGCGACTACGAAAGAGGATATACTCCATACACGGGAGGATTTGCTCTATAATTGGGACGATATCCGCACGGCAAGGCAGCCTTTCGGGCCCCTTATGCAGGCGGGGCTTGGGCTAAAGGTGGATAACGGGAAGGCAAGCAAAGTGCTTGGGGATGCCCATCTTGGCTGGGAAAATGCAGACGTATATGCCGGAGCATATAGCCCGGACCCCTTGTTTAACGGAATTTCCGGGCCGAGCTACCTCTATAGCGGAGGGCTGAATAGTTACCTTGACATAAAAAACTCGTTTGTGATGTCAAGCTTTTACATGGGCAACGGAGTAATCGGGATTGGCTCGCTCTCGGATGTTAAATCGGAGAGATTTTTGAGGAGGAATGAAGTGCAGGCAAGGGCCGGGCTTGCAGGCTCAAATGGCTTGTGGTCGGCGGAGCTTGCCGCCCTTCTTGCGCAGAATAATCAAGACAAGGGAGTTATGGGCAGGGGCCATTTGCGCTTTGGGCGGGGAGAGGACGTTTCGGCAAATGCGCTTTATGACGAGGCTTTTGGCTCCGGATTTAATATCAGGGTTAGCGCCCCTAAAGCGGATTTGTGGATTGCCGCTTATGACTCCGGCCTTGAGTGGATGGGGCGGGGAATTGACAACTGGCGGATTGGATATTATCGGGACAGGTATTTTGGAACCGGCAATTTGTATGATAAGCCTACCGGAAAGCTCAACGTTGCAAAGGCATATATCTCAAAGAGGTTTGACGAGGAGGCCCTGCGCGAGATTTCCGCCTCTGCCGCGTATACTGACAGAAAAGGGGTTGAAAATGTGCCCGCGCGGGAGTACGGGTCCGTGGTCGTGAATTTTGACGGAAAGAGGTTTGCGGGTTTCCACTATGAGAAGCGGACGGTTGCACATGTGGTTGATGATGGGAGCGGGAATGAGACCGTGACCATGCAAAACCTCAAAGATGTGAGGGCAGGGGCGACGGTTGGGCTGAATCTTGGAGGGGACCTTTATTTGAGCGGATTCGGGTTCCGGTCCGCAGATTATGAAACCGGGAGAGTAAGCCTCGATGAGAACGGGCAGCCGATAAACGTTATCGGAGATGAAAATACTAACAAGGAAACGTGGTATGGGCCAAAGGGGCCGATGCCATTTTCAGTTACGGGGCAGTATAAGTACCTTAGAGGCAGCGCGGCGCTTAATCTGGGCCCTGATGCGTACTTTGTGGTAAGTTCTACTGTTTATCCAAACAGCCCGTACGGAGACAAAGCACGCTGGGGAGGGGGGCTTTATGTGAATACGGACCCCTACCACCAGGCACAGCTTTCCAGCATACAACTCTACGGATATGACAGCTATGGGGTTGCTTATGCGCCTCTGGGAAAGGGGCTTTTGTATGAGGCACGCGATAATAATGAATTTGCACTGGAAATGCTCAAGGGATTTGGGGCCTCTTTCCATTATAGAAAAAGCGCTCCGGGATATGATTGGACTTCAAGGGAAGTTGAGCTTGTAGATTATGTAGGTGTTGCGGATAAAATGGAGGCATATGCGGGCTATAGAAGGTTTAACATGAATATGCGCGAGCAGATTTATGATGCAAACCAATTCAAGGCGGGGCTTGCGTGGCAGCTCTCAAATGAAGGAAGGATGGGATTTGAGGCGCGCGTTGATGACTGGAATACGAGGACTATATCAACCGGCCACGTGAACAATCGGTTTACGGGAAGTTTTTCGCTATATATCAACTATAACTTATGGTAGTATGGCTTATGAAAAATCGGGGTGAGATGAATGATATTGAACGGGGTAATTGAGGGCGTTGAGGTGCAAAGGTCTCCTCAGCTTCAGCCTGCGGCGCAGGTAAGCATAGACATACGCTTTGTGGACATAAAGGAGGTTGAGGGAAACGTGGACGCCTCCTTTTTGTACGAGGCTACGTATTCAAATGATGCCGGATTTTTGAGGATGAACGGAAGGCTTTTGCTAAAGCCCCCCTCAAAGCCGGAGCTTGAGAAGCTTTTGGATGCATGGAATAGCTCAAAGAGCCTGCCGCCAAATTTTGCAAAGGAGGCAATTACCGCGGCGCACCACATGTGCTCAATAAACGCACCGCTTGCCACGAGGATTGTGGACTTGGCGCCGCCGATAATGCCGCTTGAAATTACGTTTGCGCAGAACGGCGGCTCGGCGGCGAAGAAGGCGGAGAGGGGAAAAAGATAACCCTTTTAATTGATGGGAGCGTGGCAAATTCGGTGATATTATCCGGCTCATCTATTCACTCTTATTCATAGTGGCGCTTGCTTCTCTTGTGTTTTCACTGCAGCTAAACATCAGCGTGCAGGACAAGGACCAGACAAGATTATACGGCACGAACGTGGATATTTTGCGCGGGGACGAGGTGGTTGCAAGCAAGGCGACCGAGAAAGTGCAGTCCATGCGCATTTATGAGCAGGCACTGGCGCAATTTGAGCTTGAGCAGGGAGTGTATTTTGTAAGGCTTAGGCGCGCATCTTACCCTGACAGCGTTTCAATCATTGATTTTTCACAGAGCACCCAGCTTAACCTTGTAATACTTATACACAAGCCCACCTTTACGGTTTACGGGCAGATTGTGGATGAGCCTGCCAGTAAATGGGACGGGCAGACAATATATGTTATAGACGAGGGGGGCTCTTTGGCCGCCCAGAGCAAGGTGCATGCGGGAGGCTATTATGCGGTTGCACTTTTGGACCCGACAAAAACTTACACCCTGCGCCTTGGAAACGGGACGGACAAGAAGGAGTCCGCGCCATTTAGGTATACAAACCCCGGAATTTATTACCTTAAAATTGACCTCAGCAAGCCGGACAGCGTGCTTGCCAATGCGACGCCCGCAATCACGGCGCCTGCAAACGTGCAAATCGGGGAAGTGATAACCGCGTATTTGAGGGAGGGCACAAAACAGGTTTCCTACCAGAAGGTGAATGTGAGCACGCCAAAGGGCGATTTTGAGGCAACGACGGATGAGAACGGAGTTGTGCACGTGGGGGCCGGAGATTACGGGGAATACACGATTGAGTGGATGGGGCAGAGGGCTGCGATTGAGGTTGCGATGCCCCAACAGGCGCAGGAGAATACTGCCACAACGCCGCCAACAAAGGTTTCGGACACGATTAAGCCTCCGGCAGCAAACCCCCAGCAGCCCCAAGACGCGCTTGTGTTTGGGGCCGGAATTGCAGGAGCCATAATTATTGCCGCACTCGTGCTTGGAGTCTGTGCGGTTGCTGCCATTGCATACTTTTTGGGGGTGCATAAGCCAAAAAAGAATAACGAAAATAAGAAGGCAAAGAAATAGGCTGTTTGCATGGATTTGTATTTGGCACTCTCAACTGCGGTTGCACTTGTGTTTATTGCGCATGGGATTTTGCGCGGCAGAGGGGGGGCAAGGGCGGATTTTGACGAGGTTCCACGGCAGGTTGCCCATGCACTTGTGGGGCTTGCAGTTATAGGAGTGGCTCTTTTGGCTGGCTTTGGGGCCGCAAAACTTGCAGTTGCGGCAGGGCTTGTGCTTGGAATTTTTCTTGCGGGAATGAAGGCGGAGAAGATAAAACTGCCCCTTGTTGATTTGATTCTAAAATATTTTGAGAGGCCGGGGGTTTTTGCGGGCTATGGGGCAATTGCTTATTTTGCAGGGATGCTTTTTGCCCTAAGCTATTTCCCGCAGGATGTTTCGCTTTATGTGCTCTATCTCTTGGCAGTATGCGATGCGGCTGCCACTGTGTTTGGAAAGAGGCATGGAAAGTTCAAGCTGTTGCACAACCGCTCAAAGAGCTTTGAGGGATTTTTGGCGTTTTTGATTTTTGCCCTTCCGGTTGTGCTTTTGGGAAAGTCCGCCATTGTGCCGGTAGTGGTTGCTGCGGCTATTCTTGAGACTATAGATATAGGGATAGATGATAATGTGCTCGTGCCGCTTGCCGGTTTTGCTTATGGGCTTATTTGATTTGCTCTCCGGCATTCTTGGCGGGGGAGATGGGGGCGGAAGGCCGAATATAAAGGCAAAATGCCCCAAATGCGGCACGCCCGTGAATTTGAGCATGAAGAGGTGCCCCGGCTGCGGGACGCACGTGGATTTGCTATTTAGGCTCAAATGCCCGAACTGCTCAACGGTTAATGAGCTAAAGAATGAGAGATGCAAAAAATGCGGCGAGAAGCTCTTTGACGAGGAACAGGAGACTATCCATAATCCGAAATACATTTGCCCTATTTGCGGCTATAGGGCGGATTTTTACATGCTGCAGTGCCCTGCCTGTGGGACGAGATTTTCTTAGAGAATTATATTAATTTTTTTGCCGCAATTTGGGCAGTTTGGCTTTTTTGATTTTTCAAAAACGTTTTTTTCAATTAGGAAGCGATTTCGCTTTATGAGAAGTAAATTGCATTCCGGGCAGTAGGTGTTTTCAGCATCTTGCAGATTTGTGTTTCCTATATAGACATAGTTTAGGCCGCAGTCTTTTGCTATTTTTCTTGCGTTCTGAAGCGTTTTTATCGGGGTTTGTGCTTTGTTTTCCATCTTGTATAAGGGGAAAAACCTTGAGAAGTGGAGAGGGATGTCCGGAGAGAGGGAGGAGACAAATTGGCACAGTTTTTCAAAATCATCGTCCGAGTCATTTTCTTGCGGGATTACCAGGTTTATGAGCTCAAGGTGGATTTTGGAGTTATGCACTCTTTCTATTGAATTTAGGACTGGCTTTAGGTTTGCCCCGCATATTTTTTTGTAGTGGGGCTCGTCCATGAATTTTAGGTCTATACGGATTGCTTGCAGGAGATTTTCTTTTTGGATTAGCTCAAATGCCTCTTTTGTAAAATATCCGTTTGAGACGAAGAGGTGGGGGATTCCCAGGCTTAATTTTCTGCACTCGCTTATTGTATCATATGCGTATTCAAAGAAGATGGTGGGCTCGGAGTAAGTGTAGGCTATTGCATCTGCGCTCTGCCGCTTTGCCAGCTTTGCTATTTGAGCCGGAGTTGCAGTTGGGAGCATTTGCAAGATTGAATCCCCCCGGTTTCGCACTCCCTGCGAGAGGTCCCAGTTCTGGCAGTTTAGGCATCTGAAATTGCAGCCGGGGGTGCCGAAGGAGAGGGCTTTTGAGCCGGGCTTGAAATGGAAGAAGGGCTTTTTTTCTATCGGGTCAATGGATATGCCTGCTGCTTTGCCCCAGTTTAGGGAATATACTTTGCCGTTTATGTTTTTTCTTACAAGGCAGAGGCCTGCCTGCCCTTTTGGGATTAGGCAGTGGTGGGCGCAGAGGTTGCAGCGCACGGCTTTGCCTTCGGGAAGGTTTTTTGGATTTGAGCATAGCATTGCCTCGCGCAATTGGCTTTTTTGAATGCCGGTTTCCCCTTTTTTTGTGGGTTTGGCTTTGGGGGCGCTTTTGGCCGCACCTTGAGCGGCAGGCGCTCCCTTGGAGGCTGCCTTTGCCCCCGCTTGCGGCTTTTCCATGCTTTTTGGGATGCAGTGGAGGGATTTAAGGCTTGCCAATTTGTATGGTTTATAAATAATATATACGAGAGAAGTGCATGCTTTTTCAGGCGATTGCGGGATTAATGCAGAAGAAAAAACCGGATAGCGCAAAGGCTGCGGATGATGCTAGGAAGGTTAATGAGCAGCTGAATCAGGTTCCGCAAAGGCAGCAGCCACCAGATATACCTGCGCTTGAGATAAAAAATGAGAAAACAGAGAAGGGCAATTCTGCAAAAACAGGCACAACAGAAACGCAGGTTTCTGAAAAATCTATGTACTCGGTGTTGGACGTAAAAGGCATGCCCGAATATGCCAAGATACCCAAGAATACTTTTGAAGATTTTACAAGCTCTGTGCTGGGCATGTTTTCAAGTTATGGGCAAAATCCGGGCGCTTTTGTTTTTGGGGCCGCGCCGCAGCAGAATGCGGTTGGGCAGAATGCCGCGGGGGCACAAAAGCTGCAAACTGAGAATGTTGTTGCACAAACGGTTTCAAATAATGCAGTAAACGCTGGCGTGCATGAGATTGCTTCTGCAAATGTGGTTGCAAATTCCGCACAACAAAAAAATGAGGGAGCTATTTTGGCAAATAATGCGCAGGCAGTTGCAAATGCTGCTGCACAAAATAGCGTTGGGACGCAGGTGGTTGCAAATACTGCGCAAGAAAGTACTGATTTGAAAAACGGGCAGGCAGTTGCAAATACTGCAGCGAATAAAAGCAACGCGATAGGGAATTTTGTGAAAGGCGAGGAGGCTGCCCTGAAAAAAATCATTGAGACTGGCAGGAATATTTTCAAAAAAGGGGTTAAGCCAAAAACTGCCGCAACTGCCGCTGCCCGCGAGAATGAGATTGCGATGAGCCCGCAAGCGATTGCAACCAGGCTTACAAACGGGGAACAAGAAATTTTCGTAGCTGGAGAAATTGCCCAAACGGCTCAGAAGACGGTGCAAACTGCAAAGAACACCCCGCTGCAAATGCCCGTGGCTGAGGCAAAATTAGGCGCAAATTTGCAAACTCCTGTGGCTAAAGCCAAATTAAGCGCAGATGAATTGGCGCAGAATGTGAAGGAAACGGCAAACGGCATACAGCCAGTAATTCAAACAGGTAAAATTGAGCAAGTGCAGGTTAATCCGCTGAATATTGAACAAACAACGGCACAGCCAAAAAATGAGCAGGTAGAAGTGGTCGTCAAGCCGGAAGTAGTTGTTACCCAACTTGAGAATGCAAATGAATTAAGCAGCAGGCACGACGAGCAGTATTTGAAAGAGGAGCTTGGAAAGTCCCTTGAGGGCCTTATGCATGTTGTAAATGACGGAAACGGCATAAAATACCTTGACGAGGCTATGGGGGCAATTGAGCTTGCGGGAAAGCTTGAGGGGCATAAAAGGTATGAGGATGCCCAGCTTGTTGCGGATTTGGCCGCGCAGAAAATAAAAGAGAAAATTGGGCAGGAACCTTCTTTTGCCTGAATAGAGAATTGGCGCAAAATAATTTGCGAATAATTTTGCGGCTTTTTGAAATAACCTCTGCGGCTTAGTTTGTTTTCCTGAATTTGTAGCCGTAGTGCAGGAGGCCCTCGGGCTCGTCTGAGCGGATTTTTCTGAAAATTACTTCCACCTTGTCGCCAATTTTTGTGTCTGCCTCTTTTGCCTCAACCACTTGCGCGGTGAGGAGAGGGCCTTCTTTTAGCTTGATTATTGCAAGAATGTAGGGAGTTGTTTTCTCAAGGCCTGCAGGCGGGGAATTTACCTCGGTAAACGAGTATATTTCACCATTTCCGGAGAGTGTGGTTTTCTCAAGCTTTGCTTTTCTTCTTCGCGTTGGGGAGAAATTTCTTGGCGGGAAGAAGACTTCTCCGGTCTCCTTGTCCATTGTGGCCTCAAGGCGGTAGCGCTCGGGTATTCTTCTCCAGGTAATTGCAATATTTTCAGCCATAAATACCACCTATTTTTTGTATATGTGCGTTACACAGGTTGCCCCTGAGCCGCCTACATTATGCGACATGGCTATTTCGGCGTCTTTTACCTGCCTGCCATTTGCCTGAGAGCGAAGCTGCCACACGCACTCAACAGCCTGCTTTATTCCGGTTGCGCCCACGGGGTGGCCGCAGCCTTTTAGCCCTCCGGAGGTGTTTATCGGGATTTGGGAGCCTATTTTTGTGAGGCCGTCCTCGGAGGCTTTTGCGCCTTCCCCTTTTTTGAAAAATCCTATGTCCTCAATTGCAAGAATTTCCGCAATTGTGAAGCAGTCGTGCACCTCTGCCAAATCTATGTCTTTTGGAGAGAGGCCTGCCTGCTCAAATGCTTTTTTGGAGGCAACCTTTGTTGCGTTTAGCTCGGTCAGGGATTTTCGGTCGTGGAGCGCAAGGGTGTCCGAGGCCTGGGCAGATGCGGCTATTTCTATGGGCTGCTCGCACACCTGTTTTGCATTCTCGTATGGCATGAGAATTGCGGCTGCCGCGCCGTCGGTTACCGGGGAGCAGTCAAAGACTTTGAGCGGGGAGGAGACCATTTTTGAATTCATGACCGTCTCAAGAGTAATTTCTTTTTGGTACTGGGCATATTTGTTTTTGGCTGCGTTTGCATGGTTTTTTACCGCGACGGAGGCCATCTGCTCCTCGGTTGTTCCGTACTCGTGCATGTGCCTTCTTGCAATTAGCGCGTAAATTGCCGGAAAAGTTGCGCCTGGAAATAATTCCCATTCCTGGTCCCCTGCGCCTCCGAGCGCGGAGACTACGTCAGGCCCTGAGACGTCGGTCATTTTTTCCACTCCTCCGACTACCACGCAGTCATGCGCTCCGGATGCAATTGCCAGATATCCCTGGCGGAGGGCAACCCCCCCTGATGCACAGGCAGCCTCAACTCTTGTTGAGGGGATTGGGGTTAGGCCCATCCAGTCTGCCAGAAGCGCGCCTGCGTGCTCCTGCCCGATTAGTGGGCCGGGAGCCATTGTGCCGCAGAACATGCCGTCTATTTCCTTGCCTTGGAGATTTGAGTCTTCAAGGGCTTTTTTGCCCGCATCAATTATTAGGTCGCGAAATCCTCGGCCCCATTCTTCGCCAAACTTGCTCATTCCGACTCCGACTATTGCAACTTTTCTCATAAATATCAACCATTTTTAGATCCATTAGCCGAACGTGATGATTTTGTCCGATTCCTCAACAATTTTGAGAAGGCCGTCCATAGTGGAGATAGGGCATGAGGCGCTCTCTCCTTTTGCCCTTGCCTTGAGGCAGGTTGCGCATGCGAGAATAACGCCCTTGTTTTGGACGAATTTTTCTATCTGTTCCTTTATGCCGTGCTTTCCGTCGTTTATGCTTTGCGCTTCCACTCCGGAGTTTATCAAAAAAACTTTTACCCCGTGCCCCGACTTTAGCGAGAGGTTTGCAAGCCGGAATGCGTTCCAGACAACTTCCGGCTCGTTTGTTCCGATGATGATTCCGATGTTCATTGATAACACCTAAAGGGATTTGAGTTTTTTCCTATGCTTTACATACAGCCCGTAGTCAAGGTAGGTTTTGCGATTTGCATACCAGCTCAGGTTGTGCGCCACGCGCTCGCGCGCTTGGGGCAAGAGGTCGGTTGCATCCATGCAAAATGAATCCGAGCCTGCGCCCGAGCCAAAGGAGGTGACCGCTATTTTTTGCCCCGGCTTTGCAATGTCCAAAACCGCGCAGAGGCCAATCATTGAGGCCGCCGAGTAAGTGTTTCCTATTTTGGGAGTCATGAGGCCGGGCAGGACTTTTTTTGTGTCTATGCCAAGCTTTTTTGCAGCCTCAAGGGGGAATTTTCCGTTTGGCTGGTGGAATACAAAATAGTCAAAGTCGGAGGCGCGGTAGCCGAATTTCTCAAACATTCCCTGCGTCGCGCCCATTACGTGCCTGAAGTAGGCGGGAGTGCCGGTGAATCTCCCTCCGTGCGAGGGAAAATCCGCGTGCTGGCGGCGCCAGAAATCGGGCGTGTCTGTGGTAAATGAGAAGGTGCCTTCAATTCCTGCGACAAATTCGTTTTTTTGCCTGCCTATTATTGTGGCTGCGGCACCTGCGCCTGCAGTGTATTCAAGGGCATCGCCCGGCTTTCCCTGAGAAGTGTCCGAGCCTACTGCCAGCACGTATTGAGCCATATGGGAGCTTACAAGGCCCATGCCGATTTGAATTCCGGCCGTGCCTGCCTTGCATGCAAATTCCAAATCCGCTGCCATTAATTCGGGAGTTGCGCCTATGGCTTCCGAGAGCATTGTGGCGGTTGGCTTTACGGCATAAGGGTGGGATTCGGAGCCTACATAGACTCCGTCTAGTTTCTGGGGGTCTATTTTGCACATTGCAAGGGCATTTTTTGAGGCCTCAACCGCCATGGTGGCGGCATCTTCGTCCAAATCAGGGACTGATTTTTCCTCTATGCCAAGCCCCTTTTTTATGCGGGCTGCTTCCTCGCCCCAGACTTTTGCTATTTCGTCGGGCTTTATGCGAAATTTCGGGACATATGCCCCATAACCTACGATTCCAGAGTCTGAAATGCTCATTGAAAATCACCTACTAGAGTTTGTTTAGAGCTTCCCTTATTCTTGGCAAGTCGGTCTTTGTAACAAGAACAGGGATTTGCTCCCTCTGCGCTATTTTGAGGGCTAATGCATCCACCTCATCTATCCCGTGGAGGATGACTAAGGACGGCTTCATGGGGGTAACGCGAATCACTACCATGGGGGAGCGGCCTGTTGAGACGCGCGAGAAAATAAATGCGCGCTCGGACATTGTGCCGTATAATTTGTGGAACTGGGAGAATGGCATGTCAAGGATTACCTTGAGGGAGTCCATGAGGGTGTAGCCATATATTTTTTTGACCTTCATAAGCTCCTCGTTTGCCACTACTTTTGCGTTTATGAGCTTTGCAAAATCAAGGGCTGAGATTGAGGTGGCAAACTCGTGGGTTTCAAAATACTGGTCTTGCGACTGGCCCAAATCTGCGGAGAGCTTTGAGAGTATTGGGTTGCCCCGGGACTTGTCTATTTCAAAGAGGGCGGAGACAAACCTTGAGATTATTCCGGTTCCGGGGGATTTTCTTCTGTTTCCCTCGTAATCGGATATTGTAGAGCAGGAGAGCTTTAGGTATTGCGCAAGCTCGGTCTGTGTGATTGCGAAGATTTCGCGCCATTTCTTCATCGTAGAGCCGGGGTTTGGAGATAGGGAAATTTCTCCGGCTATCTCGTATTGAAGCTTTTCCACATAAATATTTATACGTCAAGGTTTAAAAAGAAATAGATTTTTTTATGGCAAACAACGTAAAAGGGAGGTTTGGTTAGACGATGTAGCGCCTAAAAATCAATAATACATTTTTAGTGTAATTGTTTGAGCACTATGTTTTTTGACACGAAGCAAAATAAGAGAAGGTGACTGCAGATACACCGATTGTAGTCACACATCTTCCAACTTAATTTATGTTAAGTAAAATGCCATTTTGTTTAACTCGCAGAATCCAGATACAAGTCCAGCGCCTGCTCAACGTCCTTGGAAATCAGCATGGCAATGGAACGGAAATCCCCTTTATCCGCCTTCTCAAGTGCGGAATAATACGAACGCCGCTCTTCCCTTCGCAAAATGGTGGGCGGAAAGCCGGCGCGCATAAGCCTAAGGTTCATCAGCAGGCGGGCCAGCCGGCCGTTCCCATCCACAAAAGGATGGATTCGGACAGTTTCGTGGTGGAGTTTGGCTGCGGATTTAATCGCTTCGATTCCTTTGCTCTTGCCATTGAGCATAATGTAAACTGGCTTCATCAGTTCGGGCACTTTCCGCCAGTTGGGAAGAACAATCTTAGAACCTTCGATAAAAACCTGCTCGTGGCGGTAAAAGCCGGCATCGTTGGGACTGATTTTGTCAAGAATAACCGCATGGAGGTTGAGCACGTCAATTTCGGTTATCTCCTTTTTCCCATCTGCCATTTTCTCAAGCAAACCGATGGCCTCCGCGTGGTTGGTTGCTTCCAAGTGCTCGTTTACGGACTTGCCGCGTATGGTGATGCCTCTTCGCAGCACCAGCCAAGTCTCCCGCAAGGTAAGCCTGTTTCCTTCAATCGCGTTGGAGTTGTATGTCATGTCCACTTCAAATTTATCCCGCAGGCGCTTGACAACTTTAGGAGAAAGAGGCCTTAAGGAATTCAGTTTTGCCAGCTTCTGCTCAAGCGTTTCTGCAAGGCTTTTATCTATCCATTCTTCATCGATTGTATTGAACTCGATGCCTGTCGTTTTCGCGTATTCCTCGGCTTCCTTGGCGCTTGGGAAGTATTGGAGTACTTTCTGCTTCACTGACCCGTCTTCACGAGTATTTTCCACTAGCTCGTAGTAGTAGCTGTTGCCCCTGCTTCTGCGCCGGATGAATGCCATGGTAAATTGTAGTGGCGAAGATTATTTAAAGATATCTATTATTCTTCACCACTACAACTCTCTCATTTGACGCGTCTTTGGCCGTTTCGGGCCGTATAAACGTGGCTTGAGGCAGACAATCCTCAAACGCGAGGCGTTCGGGAGCTTTTGGCTGCTCGAGACAGCCAAATGAATTCTATCTTAACGGGCGGGAAATACAATTTAATTTAAGCTGTGCGCGGGATTTCAATGGCCGCTTGCCATTCTTATGCCTTCTGCAATATTTTTGTCTCCGCCGGCTCATTTTCCTCTTTTGGGGGCTTTTTGAAAAATAGAAAATAGCTGGCAGCGATTATGAGAATCAGAGTTATTGCGATAATTTCTATTGGCAGCTGCGCGTCCTTGGTTTTTGGCATGGCGGCTGCTGCGCGCTTTGAGATGGATTCGCTCAAGGAAATTGCATCTGCATAATTCTCCGCATCTATCATTTTCTGCGCGGAGGCCAGATCTTCGTTTAGGGCGGGCAGGGCGGAGGATGAGGCGTCGTTTTGGGAAAGCTGCGCAACTGAAATTCTGGCGGTCTCAAGGAGGCTGTTTGCAAGAGATTTGAAATCGGAATTTGACTCTTGCATGCGGATGCTTGCATCCTGTATTTGCGAATCCGACCCTGCGAGGGCTATGGCATTTTTGGAAATTTGCTCAAGGGCAGAGTCAAGGGTTTGCGGCTGTGCGGAGGGTTTGTAGTCAGATAGGGTTTTTGCAAGATTAGTTTGGATTGATTTTGCCTCCTTTGAGGACATGGGCGGCATTGAGAGTTGGGCCATTGAGGCAAGCTGGGCAATGGCATCCATGTATGCGTCATACTCAAGGGATACTTTTGCGGCTTTTGATTTTTCCTCCTGCGCTTTTGCATCCTGAGATGCAAGCATTTGCAGGGAGGCGTTGAGGGAGAGCTCGTAATTCTGGGAGATAGGCGAATATGCGGACTGGAGGGATAATAGGGCACAGGAATAGTTTGAGGAGGAGAGGCAGCTTTGCGCATCATTTAGGGGTGCGGCGTATGGGAGAAGGGTTGGGGAGTTATCAAGAATTGAGGCCGCATATTGCACCGAGGAGGCTTTTTGCTGCAGTTGCGAGTAGAGTTTGGAGAATTCGGGCTGCAGTTTCTGGTTTAGGGATGCTATTTTTGTGCGCAGGGTTGAGCGGGAACCCTCAAAGTCGGAAGCGAGCATCTGGCCATTTGATTTTTCTATTGCGGATGAGAGGTCATCGGCCCATTTTTGGGCGTCCGGGAAAATTGAGGCATCGGCGTTTGAAAGCGTATTTGAGAAGCCGGAGGCGGAGGAAATGTCTGATTCTAAAGCCGCCCTTGAGGCTCCGTTGTCTATGCTCTGGGATGAGATTCTTTTTTGGAGCTGGGAGATTAGGGAGTATGCCTCATCCGCATTTCCCGCGTTGAAGGCTGCTTGGGCGGAGTCTGCCATTTGGAGGGCGGAATTGTCGTTTAGCCCGTACGCCCTCTGGCGGATATATGAGAGGGTTGAGCTTATCCACTGGGCGGAATCATTTGCCTGATATGAGACAAGGAGGAGGATGGAGCCGTTTTTTGGGATATCGCTAAGCGTGGCACTCCATTTTGTAGTGCCCACGAAATTTGTTTTCACTGCCGAGACCTTCGCATAATCGGATGAGACTTGGAGGTTTTCAATTTGAGAGCCTGCGGTTTCTGCCACCTCAATATTTATTTGGCTGCACTCGGGAAGGCCGCCGTATTGCAGGTAATAGGAGACGTCCAGTTTTGCGGATGATTGGGATGGGCTTGAGGCAAATTGCCCTTTTTGGGCCAAATAGCTTGAGTCGGGGAATACTTGGACTTCAAATGATTTTGTGCTTTCTTGGAAATCTTTGATTAGAAATTGTATTTGAGGCTCTCCTTGCGCGCTGGCAGCCCATACGCCCTGCACGGTTTGGCCGTCGTTTGTGATAAGAGTTGCGCTGCCCGAATCGTGCCGGTTCCAGGGAATTGCTATGAGGGCGGAATTTGGAACGTATTCTGGCGAGAGGGAATATTTGGCGCCATAACTTAGCTGGCCG
>JAZDKV010000127.1:0-2070 GCA_043802645.1 Microcaldota archaeon
CCCCCCAACCCGCAAACAATCCCGCGCCCGAAACAACCCCCCAACCCGCAAACAATCCCGCGCCCGAAACAACCCCCCAACCCGCAAACAATCCCGCACCCGAAATTTCCTCCCCTGAAAAAATAGCAGTCTCCGGCATGGGCGGCATCCCGGATGATTTGGTAAAAGCCGCCTTCCAGAAACTCTCCTGCAAGCCAGAAGAGGGCGCAACAAATTTCTTCCTTTTCCACCAGACTCTCCAAGAATACGTCCCGCAGGCAAAAAACCTCGCCTCAATAGAAGACCTTCCCCAAGGTTACGACTACTATCTGTGCGGCCATATCCACTCCAAAAAAGAATACCTGGGCGGAAAGCTCCTCATCCCCGGCTCAACTGTGCTCACCCAGCAAAAAGACGAGGAGCAAAATCCCAAAGGCTACCTTCTCATAGATACGAAAGAAAAAACGCGCGAATTCATCCAAATTCCCGTGCGCCCTTTTCGTGTATCCGAGCTAAATTTTGAAAATGCCTCCCCCTCGCAGGTGCGCATCTCAATTGAAAACGAGCTTGCCTCCCTCCTCTCAAAAAACTGGGGCGCAGAGCCCATACTAAAAATAAGGCTCTCAGGCTCCATGCAAAAAGGCTCATCAGACGTGGATATTTCCGGCTTCAACCCAAAAGGCGCCTACCTCACAATAGACAACCAGCTTGAAGGCTCCTCTCTGTTAGACGAGCTGCAAAAGCTAAAAGGCGAGCATTTCTCCCGCCAGTCCCCCATAGAGCTTGGCATAACCCTTCTCAAAGAAAATGCAAAAAAAGCGAATTTAAGCGAGGAGAAGGCTCTGGAATATTTCAAAAAATTTTCAAAAAGTGATTAACTCAAAAGCATCTAAAACATTTTTCTGTATCTCTTCTCGTATTCCTTATGGTCTCCTACAAAAACAACAATTTTTTGCCAGGACCCCTCATCAACCAAATAAAGAGCCCTATACTGCCCTATCTCAAGTACAAATATTTCTGGATGCCCGTGCAAACTTCTTGTTGCAATCTCTCCTTTCAATTTTTCAAGGCTTTTTCTAATCCTTGCTTTTATGCTTTTATCAAGCTTAAAATATGCCTCCATGGCATTCTTTTCAAAAACTACCGCATAACCTTTTTTCAAGAAACCGCCTATTCCATCTCATCCAAATTATACAGCTTCGCTTTTTTGGCCCGCACTTTATTAATAGCAGGCAAGGCGTCCTTGTACATCATTTCGTCAATAACTTCCTCCTTTGTTTTCACTGCTCCATACTTAGCGGCCAATTCAACAACCCCAACTCTAAACGCATCTGATTTGCTCTTGAAAATTCCCATCTCCATAAGGCGTTTTAGAGATTCCTCAACCGCCCCTTCATAGTTAATTACAGTTGAAACCATATACAATCCCTGTATATCATTATATAACTACTGTATATAAGCCTTTCCGCCCTACTCCCCCCTCAATTCTCTCATGTGCGCAATTCTCCTCTCTACAAGCTCCCTGCTCCCTATATCCTTCCTATGCCACAACGGCCCCTCCACCGCATGGCACCCGGCCTCCGCAATTTCCGCAGCCTCAAAAATATTATCCGCAATCCCCAAAACCCCTATGCTCCTTGATTTTCCCGAATAAATTTTCCCCTCCCTCTCATCCACCGAAGCGTAAAAAATTTCTGCCCCGCACTCCTGCAAAGCCTCATCATCCACAATAATTTCTGCGGGCGCAACGCTTTTTCCCGGATACCCATTAGGCACCAAATATTTCAGCACAGTAGCCTTCTGCTCCCAAGAAATATCAATTCCCAAAAGCCTCCTGTTTGCCATAGCCTCAAAAATATCATACAAATTATTTTTTAAAATAGAAATTACGTTCATGGCCTCCGGGTCCCCAAATCGCGCATTAGTCTCAATAACATAAACCCCATTTGCAGTAGCCATAAACTGCCCGTACAAAATTCCCACAAACCTGTCCCTTTTCGCCTGCGCCGCAACTATCTTTTTCATAATCGCGCAAGCCGCCTCATATTCCGAATTTTTCAAAAAAGGCAAAATCTGCGAAGAGTCAGAGTA
>JAZDKV010000128.1:0-7388 GCA_043802645.1 Microcaldota archaeon
AACATGGAAACCGTGACTCTTGACCTGATTTATTCCGAGCTAAAGAGTCTTGAAAAGAAAATAAACATAGTGGAACATGCCCTTATCCCCTCCCGCAAACTTAGCCAAAATGAGCTTTCAGAACACAAAAAAGACCTCTCAGAAGCCCTCCTGGGGAAAAGGGCCACTTTTAGGGACATTTGAGGCCATCAGATGTTTTGCGTAAAAATCGCGAAAAAACCGGCGAAATTTCTTAGAGAGCTTGACGAGAAACGCCGGTTTAAAATAAATGAGGTTTTTGAAGCCCTTGAAAAAAATCCATGGCCTGCAAGAGATTATGATTTGGCTAAAATTGCAGGGATGGGGGATTGTTAGAGAATAAGGCTGGGCAAGTTTAGGATTAACTATTATATAGATTAAAAATCCGCAGAAATAAGCGTCTACAGAATAGAGAAGAAAAAAGATACTACCTACAAGAAGTAATCAACAGGGCTTGTCATTCACGTCTCTTTTTTCCAAGCGTAAGAAATAAACCCGGATTTATCCCTCCCTATTAAAACGTTTTCCCTAACAATTTCACAACTTATATAAGAATGCCTGCGCATTATAGTTTTACAAAGTTGTGTGAGGTGGAAATCATGAATAATAATTTTTTCAACCAAACAAAAAAAATTTACTGCAATTTCAAGGGCACGCAAGCCAAAACCAAACTATTCGGCGCCGTCCTCTTATTGACCGCCGGCCTTATGCTCAAGAGCTGCACAAGCCCCGTCCAGCCGGTTATCAATCGCAATTCCAACAAATACGGCGCTGTCTTTGAACGCGATTCTGCGGGCATCAAGAAAGACACGATATATGTGGCAGGGCCAAGGTTTGGAGGAGAACGCCTAGATATTGCAGTCATCCGCAGCGGTCGCTCCCTAAACGGCGACACCACTGCAACAATCTCAGTCCGCAGCCCAATTGTTCTTGACACCACCATTACTTTTGGAGATTATCTGCCAATAAGAGATTATACTTATCGCCTAATGGACATTGAAAAGCCCGCTCCGGACAACGTTGAGGTAGCTGCTGTCGGAACCATAGCCATAAACGGCGCCAACAACGGCCTGCAAGCAATTGCCCAGGGCACCAGCAACTTTCTTTTCCGGTCAGGGGACGCGGACTCAAGCGGCTCCTACTCATATTTTGTGCAGTGCTCTACTGATTTCTCCAAGATCTTTGAGGGTTACCGCTCCAACCTGGTCTTTGCCAACAACCTCTCCAAACAGCCAGCCATACTTCAGCCACAAAAGAGCATCCTCATAGGGGATGAGGCGTATTTTATACTCTCCAAATATATGGCACGCTTTGATGCCTACAACCCACCAGTGTTCGCTATCCAGTTTGACAACCAGAAACAAACGCTCTATTGCGACTCGTCCAATCGCGCATGGGTTTATTTCAGCGGCTCCGACACGCTCTCAGACGGCATGGTAAAATACTGGTCTTTGAGCGGCATGGCAAAATATCCGACCACCGTTCCCCTCGTAGCGATGTTTGCATACGGGGTTTTCACATACGAAGTATCATCACCCCTGGGCCACACTATGCAGACGCGCTCCGGCGGCCTTGAGAAGGAGTATAATGGCAGGGAAATCACTATGAGCTTTGGAGGCAGAATCCTCAGGCTCATTTCCGTTTCAAACCCCGCCGAGCCAAAAATACACCCGCAGAAGAGCGGAGAGCAAAACCGGAAATAATCCCGCCGGCAAAAACCCTCCAGCATGATAAACAAGAGAAATTTCCCAGCGGCACATCTGCGGCTATTTTTTCTTCTAGATAGGCTTAAATACAACCCATGTATACTCAATACATATTAAATAGGTAATTAATATGGAGATATGCCTAAAACTGACTGGAGATTTGGAAAAACTAGTAAGTGACTATATAAAAAAGGGCAGGGCAACCTCTAAGGCAGAAGTCGTAAGAATAGGGCTAAACAAGCTTTTTGAGGAAAATTACGATGATATCTCCGATGATCCGGAACTTGAAAACTATCTCAAAGATGTAAAATCCGGCAAGCTAAAGCCAAAGATGAGCGGGCCATTTAAAAATACAGACGAACTGTTCAAAGATCTCGGCTAAGTGGTTCGATGAGGAATCTGCACAGAAGCGATAAGTTTGAGGCGGATATCAAATCGCTTGACAATTCAATTCGCTTAAGAGCCAAAGATGCTGTTGATAAAATCCAAAAAAACCCGGAGCTTGGAAAACCACTGAGGCATGAATTGGCGGGGCTATTCTCAGAACATTTTGGCGGCTGGAGAATCATATATGGCTATGATAATGAGAACATCTACCTTCTAAGCCGCAGAAAGAGAAAAGCCGCCTATAAATAATCCTTTTAGATATCTTTTTATTTAATCCCCCATTCTCTATTCCATGAAGGCCCAAGCAACAATTGAATACCTGATTCTTGCAGCCGTGCTCCTCATTTTAGCCATCATAGCAATAGCCCTTTTTGCCCCATTTCCGGACTTTGCAAATTCAATTCAGGAGAAGCAGTCGCAGGATTTCTGGAAAAACCAGGCAAGGCCATTTACAGTAGAAGATGCCTTTTATGACAGGTCAAACGGAAGATTATACCTCGCAGTCAAATCCCATTCAGAAACGCCCCTAAAAATTACGGAGCTTTTCATAAACGATACCAGTCTCTCCCTTTTCAAATTCTCTCCTTCAGCCTTTGAGGGAGCAGGCAACCCATACTGCGACGCTTTCAACTGCGAATCCGGCTGCTCCTGCCAGCTAAACATGAGCCCGTTTGCAGATTCGGCTCTCGCTACCGAGTATCTTGTTTCATCCGCAGAGATTTGCGGGCAGAAAGTGCAGTCTCTCCATGCAACCCTGCAAATAACCTACACTGGCATGGCTTTAGGCTCGCCCACTTTCAGCCAAACCGGAGCTTTTCCCCTCATACTTGAGTGCAAGGACAGCTTTAATAACTGAGAATGAGTCTGGTCTCTATGAGCAAAAAAGCCCAACTGTCATCCGAATTCATAGTAATCCTCGGAGTGGTTCTCATAGTGGCCATGGTTGCAATCGGCCTCACCCTCCTTTTCTCCCAAGCCTCAAGGGACATAACCGAGAACGAGGCAAGGGCTTACTGGGCCTCGCAGCCCCAGCCGTTGAGAATGCCCCAGTATGAAGGCTATTATGGCGCAACCGCAGGCCAGCTTGCAATTTTAATTGAAAACGTGGACACAAAGCCGATAACCTTGCGCGGCTTTGTAATTGAGCCGGGAAGCGGCAGCGGTTCCATAACTGATGAGGACGGCGGGGAACTTGGAGAATTGGGCGCAGCCGGCCTTGTTAATCCTCCGGAGCTTGCTCCTTCCGAGAAGAAAATCTTCTACATTGCAACGAACCTTCTATGCACGGGTTCCGGCATAGGGACTGCAAATGCAGATTTCTTTGAAAACGATTTCACCCTCTACTACGATACCCCATATTTTACCGGGCTCTCGTTCAAGGGTGTAAAGAGCATAAAGGGCGGCTGCTCATCCTAGGATTATTTTTGCCCCTTTAGCCTTTTTGCTTCGGACAAAAGATGCGCAAGCTCCTTATTTTTCTCTGCAAGGCCATGGCGCGCTATTCCAAGCGCGGCCAAATCCACGACGCGCGATTTTTTTATGGCGCTTACGCGCCCATCAAGTTTTTTTGCCTCCTCAATTGCGCCCCCAATATCTGAGAGCAGCGCCTGCATCTGCCCGGCATCATATTGCCTGAACTTTTTACCGTCGCCCCCATGCACAGGGCCAGGCTTGGCCTTGGAGGCAGAGCCAATATTCCTGCCAATATGGGCAGAGTTGCTGCCCAAAACCCAGCAAAACTCATCTTCTGGAATGTTATAAAAAAAGCGTATGTGCCCCTCCTCCTCAAGGACCCCGAGCCATTTTTTCAAAAAGGCAATCGGCAGCCCTGTGCAGGAGCGAAGCTTTGCGACTGTAAACTTGGTAGTGGGGTTTGAGCGCAATACGTCTATCACATAATCAATGTCGGAGCGAAGTTCCCCTTCGTGCTGCATAATATAAACTCACCTTAAGAGGAGAGCCCTTTTGATACAAGAGACCATTTGCCAGAGATTTTTGCCTTCATCCTGCGCATTGCCTCCCTTATGTGGGAGTCATTTGCGGTTTTTGTGCTGATGCTTAAAATCGGCTGCCTTGCGCGTATTCTTGCCGCGCGGTCAGTCGGCCTCCCAAAAGATGCCCTCATTCCTTTCTGAAGACGGTCGGCTCCTGCGCCCGCAATCATTTTGTTCTCGCGTATCACATTGTGGCAAATTACCCTCAAGTGAAAATAGTACTGGCCCGGAATTGCCTTCTCAAGGTATTTGTTTGCCGCCTGGCGCGCCGCCTCAAGGGCGTTGTCGCGCAGCTGTATGTCTCCCTTTGCCACAAGGGCATATTCAACATCATAGACTCCGGGGGCTTTTGTGCCCATGTGGAAGTTGAGCAGGTTAGTGTGGGGCATGGCCTTTACATAAGACTTTGCCGGCCTTCTCTTTGAAAACCTAGTCCATGCCACTTTATTTAAATTTCTGCAAGTTTTTGCGGGCCTTATTCCAACCATCTATAACACCTAAATTAAACGTATTTGCATTGCGCAAGCTAGAAGTGCTTGGGCGTTCCTATAATGGCTTAATCCTCTTATAAAGCTAACGCAGGGGGGGCATAAAACCGGGGCAAGGCAAGCAAAGGCATAAAGCCAAGGTGGCAAAGCCAGCGCAGATAGCGCAGGCAGCCGCCAAACGAGGCCATTTTTGGCCTAGCCCCGGGGCATTTTTGGCTCTTTTTGCCCTCGCTTTTGTTATAGTAAATATTTATAAATAAACATGAGAGGCAAAAAAGCAGGCGCGAATACCCCCTCAGGTTGCTTTATAAACTTTGAAGTGCATATAATTACATTCAGTTTAACGTCGTAAACTTATGGCGCGCGGCGCGGGAAGCAGTTTAATTTTCGGCAGCTGGTTTGATGGACAATACAGATGAGAAAAGTTTAAAAAGCCAAAAGAGCTCTTATTCAGCCTCAAACATACAAGTCCTTGAGGGCCTGCAGGCGGTGCGAAAGCGCCCTGCAATGTATATCGGGGACGTGGGCATCAGGGGCCTGCACCATTTGGTCTATGAGGTAGTGGACAATGCCATAGACGAGGCCTTGGCGGGATATTGCAAGGAGATTAAGGTCAGCATACAAAAAGACGGCAGCGCCCGCGTTGAGGACGACGGGCGGGGAATACCGGTAGATAAGCACTCGTCCGGCAAATCGGCTTTGGAAGTAGTCATGACTGTCCTGCATGCAGGCGGGAAATTTGACAATTCCACCTACAAGGTCTCCGGAGGCCTGCACGGAGTAGGCGTATCCGTGGTAAATGGCCTCTCAGAAACCCTTGAGGCGCGCGTAAGCCGGGAGGGCAAAGTATGGGTGCAAAAATACCTCAGAGGCACTCCCGCGGGCCCTGTGGAGGAGCAGGGAGAATCCGAGCATAGCGGAACCACGATTATTTTCAAGCCGGATTCCCAGATATTTGAGACGACCGAATTCAAGTACGACGTGCTCTCAAAGCGCCTGCGCGAGCTTGCATATCTTAACAAGGGAGTAAGAATACTTCTAAACGACGAACGGGATGGCAAGTCGGAAATTTTTCATTTCAGCGGCGGGATAATTGAATTCGTATCAAACTTAAACAAGAACAAGAATGTCCTGCATCCGGTAATTTACCTTGAGAAAGAAATATCAAATGCCGCCTGCGAGCTTGCCCTCCAATACAATGACAGCTTCAACGACAACGTTTTCTCATATGTAAACTGCATACACACTATTGAGGGGGGCACCCACATGGCAGGATTCAAATCCGCCCTCACCCGCGCGGTAAATGATTATGCGCGCCAAAACAAGCTGCTAAAAGATTCTTCGGTTTCAGGAGACGACTTAAAGGAAGGGCTCTCCGCGGTCATATCAGTCAAAATTCCAAACCCCCAGTTTGAGGGGCAGACAAAAACAAAGCTTGGAAACACCGAGATTAAAGGGGTGGTGGAGCAAATAGTGGGCGAGGGCCTTCGCACCTATTTTGAGGAACATCCCCAAGATGCGCGCGCAATATCCCTCAAAGGCCTCTCGGCAATGCAGGCGCGCGAGGCAGCGCAGAAAGCAAAAGACCTTATACGCAGAAAAGGGGTGCTTGAGTCTTCAGTCTTGCCCGGAAAGCTTGCAGACTGCACTGAGAGCGACCCGGCAAAATGCGAGCTCTACATTGTGGAAGGAGATTCTGCGGGCGGTTCGGCAAAGCAGGGCCGCGATAGAAAAACCCAGGCAATTCTCCCGCTGCGCGGCAAGATACTAAACGTTGAGAAAGCCTCAATCCACAAGCTTTTGGAAAATGCGGAAATACGCAATTTGCTAATGGCCATAGGCACAAACTTCAGCTCCGATTTTGACATCTCAAAATTGCGCTACAGCCGCATAGTAATCATGACCGACGCGGACGTTGACGGGGCGCACATACGCACCCTGCTGCTCACTCTTTTCTTCAGGTACCTCAAGCCTCTTGTTGAGCTTGGGCACATCTTCATAGCGCAGCCCCCTCTCTATAAGCTAAAGGCGGCAAACCGCTCGGCATATGTTTATGATGACGCGGAGCTTGCAAAGCTTCTGCAGGACTGGGGCAACCCGAAAAATTACCATTCACAAAGATACAAAGGCCTTGGAGAAATGAACCCCCAGCAGCTATGGGAGACCACCATGGACCCGGCGCAGCGTACAATGCTGCAAGTCACCGTTGATGACGCCATGAGGGCCGACGAGCTTTTCACAATCCTTATGGGGGACGCCGTGGAGCCGCGCAGAAAATTCATTGAGGACAACGCAAAGGCAGTGCAAAATCTTGACATCTAGGTGGCATTCATGGACGAGGACAAACAAACTGATATTAACAAGCAAACCGGCAATGAAACCGATGCCAATAAGCAAACCGGCAAAACGGAGGGCAACCGGCCGGTGCTCTACTCAAAAGACAAGCCGCGTTCTATCGAGACCGAACTTTCGACGTCATACCTTGACTATGCGATGTCAGTTATTGTAGGGCGCGCCCTGCCAGACGTGCGCGACGGATTCAAGCCGGTGCACAGAAGAGTCCTCTACTCAATGCACGAGCTTGCAAATACGCATGACAAACCCTACAAGAAATCCGCAAGAATAGTCGGAGAAGTGCTTGGTAAATACCATCCGCACGGCGACGTTGCAATTTATGATTCGCTTGTGAGGATGGCGCAGGACTTCTCCCTGCGCTACACTTTGGTTGACGGGCAGGGAAATTTTGGATCAATTGACGGGGATAATCCGGCAGCCATGAGGTATTGCATAACCGG
>JAZDKV010000129.1:0-2178 GCA_043802645.1 Microcaldota archaeon
GCCCGAACTCTTTGGCTGCCAGAAATTTGCAGGTATAATTTGAGAAAAACGAGGCGTTTTCATCCTGCCCCTGCTTTGCCCATGAATAATCCGGCGAATCATTTGGGGTTATTTGGGTTTTATTCACGTATGAAAATCCTAGGCTGTCATGCGTTATTGAATAAATTCCGAAATTTGAGTAGGAAATATTCTGCCCGTTTATCCCAAAAATTATTTTTTGGGCCTGCAAATTTGAGAGAATTGCAGATTTTAGCTGCGTTGCGTATGCAGACTGCCCGTTGTCTATGGGCTGCAAAAGGATTATTTGCGGTTCTGCATATTCAAGCAAATAAACGTTTTGCGAATGGAGCCCGTATTCATAAGTGTTTGAGAAAGAGGTTGCAAATTGAGTGCAGATTGCGCTTTTTCCGGTTATTACGAGCACATGGAAATAGCGCGTGGCGAAATAAGTTGCGGATATTTTTCCATCAAAATCCATTTGCATTTGCGGCAAATATGGAGGGATATTTTGAGTGGATAAAAGCTCGCTTGGAATTTCTCTAAAATCGGCATTTAACGGATTTTGTGATTGTGAATTTATCTCGTATGTTTTTGAATAATTTTGTATTGAATATGTGAGAGTGCCGGATATTTCCGGCTCCCCCTGCCTTGAGAAAACATACCTGTCCGGGGCGCAGCCTCCGGAATTTGCCATATACTCCGCATTTTTGGGTGCATCCGCACCCCATGCCCAGAGGAGCTTTGAGCTTTGGGTGGAAATGCGGTTATCAACCTGCGGGCTTGGAAGGGGGAGAAAAAACGCGCAGGCTATCGGGTTTTGATACGAGCCTCCTTTGCACCCTGCCCCATCAGGCATGGTTTGAAGCGGGCTTAAGCTTGCAAGGGCAAGGTTATTTTCATAAGCTGCCTCGTGCTGTGGAGAAAATTGGCTTTGGGCAAAAATAATGTTTAGAAAAAAGAGAATCGCGAATAACTTAGAGAATAAGTTCATTTGCCTCAAACACCATCTCGCAGAAATGGCAGCGCAGCTTGCCGCCTTCATTCTGGAATTTTGAAATTGGCTTGTTGTTGTGGGAAATGCAGTTCGGGTTTGGGCATGAGGCTATTTGGAAGATTTCTTTTGGGAGGCTAACCTTTGTTTTTGACGAAACTTTTGAATCTTCTACAAGGTTTATTGTGGCTTGCGGGGATATTAGGGCTATTTTGTCAGCCTCGTCTTTGCTTAAGGTTTTTCCCTCTATTTTGAGTATGTCTTTTTTGCCCATTTTCTTGGATGGCACGTTTATGACTGCGGCTATGCGGTACTGGTGGGCGGGAGCCTGCCCGCCGCTTGGGGCAAGCCCGAGTATTTCAAGCACGCGAAGCGAGCTAAAGGCGTCTATCCGGTCAATCACGGTCCCCTGCGATATTTTCTCAACGAGCAAATCCATCAAAATCACTTTGTAAGGCAGTCATGCAGTATTGCCATTCTTACCGGCACCCCATTTTTTGCCTGCTGGAAATAATGCGCATGCGGCGAGGAATCAACCTCCGGGGGTATTTCGTCTATTTTTGGGAGCGGGTGCATGAGAATCATGCCCTCTTTTGCATCCTCCAGAATTTTTGGGGAAATCCTGAATTCCTCCTGAAGTTTTTGGGCCTTGTACGGGTCGTCAAATCTTTCCTTGTGCACCCGCCCGGCATAAACCACGTCCGCGCCTTTTATTTGCATCTCGTGGCTTTGAGTTATATTTGCGCTAAATAGCTTCTTGCACTCGCTTATTACTTCCTCGTCCATTTCAAGCCCCTTGGGAGAGATAAATCCCATATTTGCCCCAAACATTGAGAGGGCATATGCAAGGGAGCGCATGGTTCGTGCGTGCTTTAAGTCGCCAAGAAGGGTTATGTTGAGCCCTTCAATTTTTCCTTTTGCTTTTTGGATTGTGTATAAGTCTATGAGGGTCTGGGTGGGGTGCTGGTTTTTGCCATCCCCTGCGTTTATTACCGGAATGTCGCAGATGTCCGCTGCAAGGCGGGGCACTCCCTCTTGTGCGTGCCGTATTATGGCTATGTCGGCATATCCGGAGACTATTTTTATTGTGTCTGTTAAGGATTCGCCTTTTTTTGAAGATGAGGTTTCGTGGTTGTAAGGCACGGGGTTCATTCCAAGCCTCTGGGCGGCAGACTGGAATGAGAGGT
>JAZDKV010000130.1:0-2391 GCA_043802645.1 Microcaldota archaeon
CTTTTCGCAGCCCATATCGCAATCCTCTGGGTCGCGGTCGCATTCACGAAAAAACTTGCCTACAAATACAGGCTTGCAGCTTTCACAATTCTTGCAATATTGGTCTATCTCTCCCACGGTTATCTCTTCTTCTTTCTGGCACTCCCTCTTCTGGCATTTTTCTTCTACGATGCCTTCTCGCATAAAAACAAGGAGAGCGCGGTTCTTGCAATCGTGCAAATAGCCCTGCTTCTTGCAGCAGCCGCAAACACTGCCTCAAACAGCTCACTCCCAAGGGACCTCACCTATTCCATGGGCATAAACGCATGCGCAATGCAAGACAGCATCCTTCTAAAGCACAAGGATTACGAGCAAAAATGGAATGTCCCATATGAATTTCTCGGAGGCATATATTCCAAATTCTTCTCAATAGTTCCAATCGGGTATTTCATCCCGCTCCTCTCAAACCCGGCAGCAATTATTGCAATCCTCATATGCCTCATCGCCCTCATACTAAAATTAGCCTCGGCATTTGCATCCGAAAAACTGGACATCCCAAATTTGCGCCTTCCGCAAATTAATTTTAATAAAAAATACCTCGCACTCACGGCTTACTCATATGCCCATTTCCTCTTCGTCCCTTTCAGCGCGGCATCAATTTATTTCCTAAATGAGCGTAGCATTCCCTTTATTACGGCTTTTGCCGCCCTCTCTTTCAGCCACAAGAAGCTGGACAGCCTTATCCCAAAAATTCTCACAGCCATAGTCGTAGCCTCCCTAATTTTCCAAGCTGCCGCCTTCTATATGAACATACCCGCGCAGCAAAAAATAATAGATAAAGCAAAAATCATGGCGCAAGAACTGCCCCAAAATTCAACGGTAATGATTTTCTCCGCGGAATGGAATTCGCGCGTCTATACCCCTCTCCTTCCGGTGCAGGCAAATCCGGAATACAACGCTCTCCTCCTAATTTACAATCCATACATATACGAGTCAAACATGTTTCTTTTTCAGGACACGTTCCTTCTGCGCTCAAATTTTCCCATCTTTGACGAATTTAGAATCTGGTACAGCTCGGACAAGCCGCTTGATGACCTAATATACAAGGATTGCTACGCCCCTATCCCAAAAGAATTTGACTACTACATTGACCGCAACATGACTCTCATGAAAAACCCAAATGCCGCCAATAAAGGGAAATGAGCAAAATAACCGCTACTGCGGTAAATGCAAGGAAAATTCTAAAGTCAAAAACGAAAATTACCGGTTCAATCCCCCTTCTGTCCCCTCTCATTATCAGAAAATAATACTCATAAGCCAAGAATAGCGCAAACGGGAAACTAAGCAGGGAAATCCAGTTGGTTGCAGCGCCGTTTGATGCAAGAAAAATGGCATAAACAAAAACAACCGCAATGGCGGTGGCAATAAAAATCCCCCCAAGCGCGGCCCCGGAATATCCTGCGGCGGTTTTAATCCCCCTTTTCAAATCCGAAAGCCTTTTCCCCTCAGCCAAAAACAGGCCTGCCAAAAAAATGCCCATATAAAATGCCCCGGAAGGCAGAACGCTTGCAACTTGTGCCCCTGCAAGCGCCCTTACCAAAAAATTTGCTGCAACAAAAATTACGTCCAAATAAGCAATTCTCTTCAAATAAAGCGAGTAAGCCAGAGTAAGGGCGCAAAATGCCAGCAAATAAGGCAAAATCCCCGCCACAAAAAGCCCGATAAAAATTCCGGCAAAAAGAGTTGCAGCCATTATCGCCCATGCTTCCAAAACCCCGATTTTCCCGGAGGCAAGAGCCCGTTTGGCTTTAATTTCGTGTTTTCTGTCCTCTTTCAAATCAAAAATGTCATTAGTGCAATACATGGCACCTGATACGAGGCTGAAGGAAACAAAAGCCAGGGCCAAACTTGTCCAAAGCCCAACATTAAAAATTGCCCCGCCGAAAAATGCGGCTGCAAAAATAATGAGGTTTTTGTACCACTGCCTGACTCTTATCAAATCCGCAACTGCGCGTATGTCCATCACAAAACAAGAGCGTCCGCATTAATAAAAAGTATCTGGCTCGGAGGGTGAAGCCGGCACTTCGTGCCGCCAACCCTCCGACCCCTCACTTCTTTCCCCAGCCCGCTTCGCGGCCTGAGGATCCTGTGCCCTTCGGGCACAGTCCGACCAACCGCCCGCTAGCGGTTGATCGTTTCGGGCTCGGAGGGCAATGCCAGCGCCGCTGCGCCGTCTGCCCCCCGATCCCGTTCGCTTCGCTCACGGGCTCGGAGGGATTTGAACCCTCGGCTTTCTGGTATCCTTGGACAACCGCAAAATCGCGGGAGTGCATAAAAGCCAGACACTCTAACCAAGCTGAGTTACGAGCCCAAAATACCCCTAAAGGTAAAAACTCAGTGCATTTTATTTGC
>JAZDKV010000131.1:0-5054 GCA_043802645.1 Microcaldota archaeon
CCCGACCCCCCCCCGCCTCACAAATTGCCAGCACCCCCATCACATCCCCCGCGTCCAGCCCCGATCCCACGGCCGCCCCAACGCTTCTAATCCGCGCAAAAATGCAAAAGGTAATAGCCGGAAACTATTTCACGGATTCAAAGCAGAAAGCCCTTGAAGTCTATGCGCAAATAAACAAAAAAGATTCAGGCTACCTTCTTTCCGTATTCAAAAACGAAACTCTTGACTACCACGTGCGCGAGAGTGCGGCAAGCCTTCTTGAACCAAAAATGGGCATGAAAGAGGCATATGCCCTCCTCAATATTTTCTCATCCGATACAGAAGACAACAAAATCCGCTCGTATGCCGCATACTCCCTCACAAATTTCATTTTGAAAAACAGGGAAAATCCGGCGCTTAGAATAAAAGTCAAAAACCTTGAGAAAAAAACAACTGATGCCTTCACAAACTTAATTTCCACAAAGAACCTCATAATCAAGCCCGGCTTCTATAACGACCCGAAATTTTACCACTTAACGCAGGCGGACGCAATTTCCTGCCTCTGCGATTTGGCAGATGGAAACAAAGACAAAAAAGAAGCCGCGTTCAGAACCCTTGGCAAAGTCCTGGACAACGCGGGCCAGTACAGCATAAACCCCCTCACTGCCGCAATCTCCAGTATAATCGAGCTGGATGGCAAAAAAGCCCTCCCGCGCCTAAAGAATGCCCAAGCAGCCCTCGTGAAGTACAATCCCGCTTCGGGCAACCGCATTCCACACGAGGACTTCATGCACCCAATAGTAAGCAGCTATGGGGGCATCTACTCGGAAATCGCCGAGCGCATCTCATCCATTGAAGCCAAATACCCAACTAAAAATTCCAGCGTGAAAAACAATTCCCGAGCCGCCCAAAACGAGCAGCGCACCCTCCTACCGCGCTAGCCCTTTTCTAATTATTTTTAAACCCCCTCTTCGTGCAACTCCCATATGAGCGACTGGTATCTTCTGCCCTCCCAAAAAGCCATTGAGCAGCTCGGCTCATCCACCCAAGGCCTATCCGAACATGAAGCAAAAAAACGCCTTGAAAAGTACGGCCCCAACGAATTTACAAAGCGCGAGGGAGACTCCCTCATAACCGTTTTTGTCCGCCAGTTCAAATCCACTATAATAATGCTGCTTCTTGCAGCCTCCATAGTCTCATTTTTCCTCGGCGACATCCTCGAGTCTATCATAATCCTTCTAATTCTCTTCATAAACGCCATAGTGGGCACATATCATGAATACAATGCCCAAAACGCGCTTGCCGCCCTCAAGAAGCTGCAAACACACGAGGTGAACCTGCTGCGGGAGGGAAAAGAGCTTGTAATAGATGCAAAATACGTAGTCATAGGCGACATAGTAATCCTGCGCGCAGGAGACAAAATCCCCGCAGACGGGCGCATAATAGAATCCGCATCCCTCTACATAGACGAATCCATCCTCACCGGCGAATCCTCCCCAGTGCTAAAATCTGACGGCCAGCTGCACTCGCAAAAGGAGCTTGCAGACCGCACAAATATGGCGTACTCCTCAACTTTTGTAACGCAGGGGCGCGGCCTCATGCTGATAACCGAAACCGACGACCGCACGGAAATAGGCAAAATATACCGGGGCGTCTCCTCCCCTCCGGAAATATTCCCCCTGCAGGTGAAAATAAACGACTTCTCGTCCCTTCTTGGGAAGGCGGCAGTCCTCACAATATTTCTTTTCATGCTCTTTTTTATCTTCGTCCTCGGCCCTGATTTCGGCTACGGCCTCAACCTGGTCCTCAAGCTCTCCATAGCCCAGGCAGTCTCCTTCATACCCGAGGGCCTGCCTATAGTCGTAACAATAGCCCTTGCAATAGGCGTGTCCGCAATGGCCCGCCACAACGCCATAACCCGGCGCCTGCAGGCAATAGAGACAATCGGCGGAATAGACGTGCTATGCGCCGACAAAACCGGCACCCTTACAATAAACAAAATGTCCGTGCAGGAAATAGTCATCTCAAAAAAAGCATACTGCCCATCCCAGGGGCAGTATTTCACATGCGGCAAAAATGCAAAAGTAAACGCCCTTGAAATAAGCGGAATGGTCAAGATAATTGAAACGGGAATACTCTGCAACGACTCCTCCTTTGACGAAAAATCCAAAAAGAGAATAGGCGACCCGGTTGAAATCGCCCTCGTGGATTTCGCGCAAAAATTCTCATACGACAAGCACAAATATTCCATGGAGCACCAGAGAATCGCCGAAATACAGTTCAGCCCGCAGAACAAATACATGGTCAGCGCAAACAGGCGCGAGAACAAAATAAACTACCATCTCAAAGGGGCGCCGGAAGTCGTGCTAAATTTCTGCACGCATTCCCTTGAGAACGGCAGGAGGAAAAAACTGTCCGCAAAAGAAAGGAAGGAATATCTCTCAATCACGTCATCAATGGCAAAGAGGGGCCTGCGGGTCCTTGCCTTTGCCCAAAAAGAAAAGCAGAAGAAAATATCCTCGCTTGAGCGCGGCTACACCTTCCTTGGCCTCATAGGGTTTGCAGACCCCCTTCGCCCGGGCGTGCACGAAGCAATAGAGAGGGCCGAGCGCGCGGGCGTGCGCATAGTCATGATAACCGGGGACCACAGCCTGACTGCCCAATCCATAGCCCGCGAGGCCGGAATACTAAAAGAAAAAAATGACCTCATAATTACCGGCGAGCAGATAACCAAAATGGGCAAAACCGCCCTCTCCAAAATAATAGACGGCGTCAAAGTCTTCGCCCGCGTAACCGGCGAGCACAAAGCCATAATTGTTGACATACTCAAGAAAAAAGGCCACCTTGTAGCAATGACCGGAGACGGGGTAAATGACGCAATCGCGCTCAAGGAAGCCCACGTAGGCGTATCCTTAGGCTCTGCAACCGACGTTGCAAAAGAGGCCTCCGACATAATTCTCACGGACGACCATCTTTCCTCAATCGTAGACGCGATAGAAGAAGGCCGCCACTCCTCCCTTAACATAAAAAAAGTCATCAAGTATCTTTTCTCAACAAACATGGCCGAAGTCCTCTTCCTGCTTGCAATAATTCTCTCACCTCTTTGGGCAGGCTCAATGCTCCCCCTCGCCCTCCTTCCAATCCACATAATTTTTGTAAACCTTGTAACCGACGGCTTTTTGGACGTCTCCCTTGCCACCGAGCCAAAAGAAAAAGGCCTCATGAAAATCCCGTCAAGTTTTTTCAGGCGCAGCCTCTTCTCAAGCGACGTGAACAAGTTCATTGCAATCTCATCTGCCGTAATGGCGCTTGGCATGTTCGCCACCTACCTCTTCTACATAGATTCAGGCATATCGCTAGTGCACAAGCAGACCATCTTCTTCACGACGCTCGCCTTCTTCCAGATATGGGCTGTCCAGAACGCCCGCTCCCGCTATGAGAGCGCCTTTACCCTCGGCTTCTTCTCAAACAAATACCTTGCGGGCGCCACAATCTTCTCAATACTGGTGCAGCTCTTTGCAATCTACCACCCTGCCATGAACGAGCTTCTAAAAACATACCCCCTTGCCCTCTCCGACTGGTTCGTGGTAATCGGGGTCTCCTCCTCAATCTTTATAGCCTTTGAAGCCCTAAAGTTTGCAAGGCGACGAAACATCCACGTAGCCATATAAGGTGCGTTTTTATGCAAAAAAAAGAGTTCAAATATTACCTTCAGGATTTTCCCCCCCTAAGCGCAAAGCCTCTCCACATGAACCTCACGTTTGATATCCACGATGATTATACTGACGTTCAAAACCACATGGAAATCCTGATTCTAAAAGGCGCAAAAACCCTCTCCCTTGATGCGCGCGACTTGGAAATAAAAGACGTAAAATGCGCGGAGTCCGAAGTTGATTATTCTTATAACAAAGAAGAGGGCAAGCTTGCAATAAATTTCAAAAATCCCCTAAACTCATCAGATACTATAAACCTCTTCACGCACGCAATCTGCCGCCCGACAAAAAACATGCTTGAAGGCCTCTACTACGACCAAACGCCAAAAGGCGCCCCCCCAACGCAGATAACCCAGTGCCAGCAGTGGGGCTTCTCGCGCATAACTCCATGCTTTGACGACATGCAGGCAAAATGCACCTACACCACAAGAATAACTGCCGACTCGCGCTACACCCACATACTCTCAAACGGAGATCTCCTCAAGAAAAAAACCGGGCTTTCAAATTCAAGAAGCGAGGTAATGTACACGAACACCCGCACCCCGATGGCGCCATATCTTTTCTTTCTTGGCGCCGGAACTTATGAGCAGCATGAGCGCATCTTTGAATACCCGGATGGCTCCCAATTTTTCCTCCAGCTGCTTGTCCCCCCCGGCTCGGATGCGCAGGCGGCAAAAGAGGCCCTTGAAATACTGCATGACGGCATAATGTGGATACACATATTCACCGGAGAGGAAGCTTACACTGATTTAGGCAAGCGCCAGCAGCTCTTTGACCTAATAAAAAAGCGCGAGAAAATGCGCGAGAGCAACGAAAGCCCCATAGAAATAAGAAAAGAAGTTGCCGCTCTCGCAGAGCAGCTCAAGCTCGGCTACCAATATACTGGAACAATTTACCGTGAAATTGCAATGCAAAATTCCAATTTCGGCGGGATGGAAAACGTGGGAAACACCACAGTAGTTGCAAACCGCATAATGCCCTCCCCAAAGATGCCGGATTCGGTCTTTGAATATCTCATAGCCGTAAAAGCCCACGAATTTTACCACAACCTAAACGGCTCGGAAGTTACCGGAGCTTCTCCCTTTGAGCTATGGCTCAACGAGGCAGTTACCTGCACTATAGAGCACAAATACACTGAATACGTCTCCTCCGGCCAATACGCCCGCCTTGGCGAGGCAATGCGCATAATTTCGCCAGATGGCGGCACACTTGACTATGACTCCGGCTCCATGACGATGCCGATAATCCCAAAAGGCTTCAACATGCCCGATGACCTCATAACTGAAGTCACCTACTCCAAAGCCCCGCAGTTTGTGCGCATGGTTGAATCCACAATGGGCAAAGAAAATTTTGCAAAAGCCC
>JAZDKV010000132.1:0-11529 GCA_043802645.1 Microcaldota archaeon
GTTTCCGGAGGGGCGCCGACTGCTGCGGACTTTAGAACTCCGCCGGCAGGCTCTCCTGCCCAGGCTCCCCCGGCTGCGGCTCCGGCGGCGCCTCCTGCTGCGCCTGCACAACCGGCTCAGCCTGCGCAGAATGCGGGGGGCGGAGAGAGGCAAAATGATTTGGGGGCGAATGGCGGGGGGCAAAATGCACCTACGGGGCAGAATGCTTCCGGGCAAAATGGGAGCAGTATGCAGAATGAAAGCGATATGCAAAACGGGGGCGTTGGGCAAAATGCGAGCGGGCAGAACGAAACGGGATTGAACGGGGCTGAGAATTCCGGCGTGAATGAAACGGATTTGAATGGCAGAGCGTATTGGGGAGAAGATGATACCGAAAATCTCAATATGGTATTTCTTGATGTAGGGCAGGCGGATGCTACTTTGATTAAATCCGGGCAGCAGACTATTCTTGTGGATGCAGGCTCGGACGGGCAGGCGATTGTTGCAAAGCTTGGGGAGCTTGGGATAAGCCACATAGACTTGTTTGTGGTCTCAACGTGGAACACGCGAATGGCAGGAGGCGTGAGGGGCATACTCGGCAACCTTGATGTTGGGGAAGTGTGGGTTTCAGAAGAGGTCCCTGCAAACTTTGCTTTGGAGAGCATTAGTGAGTATATAGACAGGCAGGAAGTCATCACGACGAACCCTAAGGCGGGGGACACGAGAAAAATAGGAGATATCACGCTTGAGGTGTATAACCCGCAGGAGCAGGAATACCTTGATTATCCGCAGGCAAATGCGATTGTGATGAGAGTTGATTTTGGAAAGTTCTGCGCCTTTTTGCCATCCGACCTTGAGCAGGAGCTGGAGCAGCCGATTGTGGGGAGGCTTGGCGAGAAGAAATGCGCGGTTTACAAATGGGGAAACAACGGGGCGGGAAGGCCGCAGGCATCCGTGCTCTTTAACAAGATTTCCCCATCGGACGTAATAATCTCTGTGGGGCAGAATGATTTGGGGCTGCCCTCAAGCACGACTTTGCAGAGAATTTCCATTGCAAGAGCCGGGATTTACCGCACCGACCTTGACGGGAATATATATGTAAATGCGAGCATGAACGGGGCTTATAGCATTGAAACCGGGCTTGATTTGAAAAATATTTCCGGCAGGATAAATAATTAGGCTTAAGGTTTAGGCCGGAATTTGGCTGGCAATGTTTGTTGGGCATTCGTTATTTTTTCTTTTTAGCTTGTAGTTTCTTGCGCAGGCGCCTGCATTGGCATAGAGTCCGGCTCCTGAGCGCCTGATGAGAGGCGCACCCCGACTATTTTTGAGCCGTCCTTTGTTTTTGCTACTCCGAGGACAACGTCCGCCGCGGAGAGTATTGCATCATGGTGGGTGATGGTTATGAATTGGGCGGTTTTTGACATCTGGCGTATGAAGTCCGCCATTTTGTTTGCGTTCTGCTTGTCAAGGGCGGCTTCCGCCTCGTCAAGGATGTAGAATGGGGCGGGCTTTCTCATCTGCAAGGAGAAGATGAACATGAGGGCAAGGAGGGTTTTCTCTCCCCCCGACATTGACTCAAGGTATTTGTCGCGCTTGTCGTTTTCTGCGCGCACCCGCATGCCAAGGCCGGAGTCAAGGGGATTTTGCTCGTCGTCAAGAATTAGTGAGCCCTCGCCCTTGAATACCATGGCGAAGAGGTTTTTGAAATGGGAGTTTACCGCCGTGTATGTGTCCACGAAGAGCCTTTTCTTCTTGGTTTCTATTTCATCTATGAGCGAGATTACGGCAGTGCGCTCGGAGTGGAGGGTTTCAATCTTTGACTCAAGCTGCTTTTGCTCCTGCTCTTTTTCCTCAAAGATTTGCGGGGCTTTTAGGTTGACCATGCCAAGCTCGTTTAGGCGCGACTCGGACTGGGAGACCATCTGCTCAAGCTCCGCCTTTTGGGCGTTTTCAAGCAGGGGAATTTGCGCGTGCTTTTCCCATTCTGCTTTTATGTCTGCAAGCTTTGTGGAGGCAGACGCGTGCTTTATGTTCAGCTCGTTTAGCTTTCTGTTCTGGGAGTCAAACTGGAATTTTATTTGCCCCTCGGACTTTCCAAGCTCGTCAAGCTCTGCCTGCAGCTTCTGCATTTTGTTATAGTATTTTTCCACCGTGGCGGAGATTTCTTTTAGGTGGGCTTCTTGCTGCCCCAGTTCCTGCGCATGCGATTTGATTGCGGAGGAGAGGGAGGATTTTTCCGCTTTTGATTTTGAGAGAAGCTGGGCGTGGGTTGAGGCTTGGGAGTTTATTTCATCAAGCTGGGTTTGCAAAAGGGAGAGGGACTGCTTATTTGAATCTATCTCGGAGGTGAAAGAGGAGAAATTCTCAAGGGCTTTTTCGTAATTTTTCTGCGCCTGCCCGGCCTGCTCCTTCTGCTCCATGAGCTTCTGCGCCTGTGCCGCCTTTTGCGCCTCAAGGCTTGAGAGGAGGGCTTTTTCCTGCCCGTTGAGGCGCTCAACCTGGGTTTTTGAGGAGGAGATTTCGGATTTTATTTGCGCGGCCTCCGCGGAGAGTTTTGAAATTTCTGCTTCTGCGCGCTCAATCCTTGAATTTCGGTCTGCCACGGAGCCAATCTCGGCTTCTTTCGTGCGCAGCTTAAGCTCAAGCGAGGCGCGCTCTTTTCGCAAGCGCTGCATGTCATCGCGCACGGAGTAGAGGCCGGAATATAGGGAGTCGCGCTCGCTTTTAATTGAATCAACTTCTTTTTCCGCCTTCTCAAGCGAGGAGCGGGCAAGAAGGGAGGACTTGTGGGAGCCTCCGGTAATTGTCCCGGAGCGGTCAAGAAGCTCCCCGGTGATTGTTACCATGCGGTATTTTCCTATGCCGAGCTTTTTTGCGGCCGAGACGTCCGGGACTACCATCGTGTCGTCAAAAATGTAGCGGATGGCGTTGTCTATTTGGGGGGAGTAGGCAATGAAATCGCTCATGCGCCCAAGGGAGCCCTGCGGGACTTTGTCCACGTGGCGGTTGAAAATTATTTTGTCAAGGGGGATGAAGGAGCAGCGGCCGGACTTTGAGGATTTTAGCTTTTTGATTATGGAATTTGCGGTCTCAAGGGTGTCGGTTATTACGTAGTTTAGGCGGGAGCCTGCCGCCGCTTCTGCGGCCTCCTGAAAGCGCGCCTCTGTGGAGATGAGCTCCGCGACTGTGCCGAATATTCCGCCCTCTCCCGCGTCTTTTAGGGCTTTTATAGTGAGGATTGCGGGGTTTCGTGATGCGGGGGAGACCGAGCCGCGAAGGGCGGCAACGCGCTCTTTTGCATCCAGAAGGCTTTTGTCAAATTCCGGGATTTTTTTATTCAGGGATTTTTCACGCTCAAAGAGGGCGTGCATTTCTTTGTTTAATTGGTCTATGGATTCTGAAAATTGGCCAAGCTCGCTTGAGCCTTTTTGCTCTTGCAGTTTTGCAAGCTCTTGCGCCATCTCTTGCTGGCGCGAGGAATACGAGGAGAGGGAGCGGTCTGAGGCGGCGATTGTGGCTTGCGTGGAAGCGCGCGCCTCACGCACCTGCGAGAGCTGCTCCGAGATTTTCTCAAGCGGGCTTGGGCCCTCGGGTTGCTGCGAGTCTATGCCTGCCTCCTTTTTTGCCTGCTCAAGCTGCTCTTTTAGCTTTAGAATATACTGCTCTTTTTGCTTAAGCTGGGCGGAGGAGACCGAGTGCTCATGCGATAGCTGCTTTTTTTTCTGCTCAAGTTCTAATGAGGCCGCCTCAAGCTCTTGCAGGCGGGCGGTTTTTTCATCAAGGAGAGTCTGCTTTGAGGCAATTTCCACTTTTAGGGATTGTATTTGCTCAAGCAGGCTCTCTTTCTTTGCGTTTCCCCCCATTTTTTGGGCAAGCTCGGCGCGCTGCTTGTCAAGCCCGCCCTTCTGGGATGAGAGGGCATCAAGCTGGGACTGGAGGGAGCTTATTTCTTTTGAAATTTCTGAGCGCGATTGCAGGATTCGGCCAAACTGGGCGTCTAATTTTTTGTATTCGGAATCAATGAGGGTTGCACGGGCGCGCTCAAGGCTTGTTTTTGCCTCGTGGTATGCGATGGCGGCGTCTTTTTCCTTCCCCAACTCTGCGAGGTAGGAGGCGCGCTCTGCGAGGACAATTCTTGAATCGGATATTTTTTGCTCAACTTTTGCAAGCTCGCCGAGGGACTCCTTTTTTTTCTCGTCAAATTCGGCTATTCCGGCGACCTGGTCTATGATTGCGCGGCGGTCTTTGGGGTTCATCTCAACTATTCTCTGGACCTGCCCCTGCGCGATTATGTTGTGCGCGCCCACCTCAAGGCCGTATGGGCGAAGCTCCTCAAGGACGTTTGTGCGGGTGGCTTTTTTGCCGTTGAGGGTGTATGCGGTTTTTCCGTCTTCGGAGATTGTGCGGCGTATTTCAAATTTTTTGCTTTTGTCGCTTGAGTGCTCTATTACGACGGTTACCTCGCCGCGCGAGGAGTTTAAGTTTATGAGCTCGCTTGCGCGCTTTACGCGGATTGCCTTTGTGCCCATCTCACCAAAGCAGAAGCGTATGGCGTCGGCTACGTTTGACTTTCCGGAGCCGTTTGGCCCTGCGAGCGCAACAAATCCGTTGGGAAATTTTGCCTGCGCGCTCTTGAAAGATTTGAAGCCGCGGAAGCTAATCCCGCTTATGAAGAATGAATTATTGCTATTTTCTGGCAACCCATCAACCGCCTATCCTTATTTACGAGTGAATTAATGAAAATAAATTAAAAAAGGTAGGTTTTATCGGGGGACACACTGGCCGTTTTGGCAGTAGGTGTCCCCTTCGCAGTATTCCGTCTGCACCATTTCGCCTCCCCGGCACTCAAATACGCGCAGGCCCGCCTGCTCGCCGTTTGGGCCGCAGGCGGTTTGGGCAGGGCAGCTGGGCATTGAAATTGAGGAGGAGCAGGCGCCCTTGTCGCAGAAGAGGCCGCTCATTTGGCAGTCCTGCGTGCTTCCGTCATATATGAAGCGGTAGTTGCCCTGCTGGTCCTGAATGCAGGTGTTTATCTGGTTTTGGTTCAGGCTGCCCGCCTCGCCGCAGGCTTGTGTGCCGGGAATGCAGTCGGGCTGGCTTGAGTCCTGCGCACAGGCTCCAAGCAGGCATTTCTGCCCAGTGGGGCAGGGGTTTTGGCTCCAGATGTATATGCTTCCCACGTTGGCGCAGGTGGCCTGTGTGAAATAGTCCTGCGGGTTGGGGCAGATTGTCTGGCCTACCGCGCCGGTTGGATTTGCGCAGCCCTGCTGGCCGGAGGGCTGGCAGGTTATTTTGGTTGCGGAGGTTTGCTGGCAGGAGGTTTGCACTGGGCAGGCGCTTGGCTGCCATACGCCGTTTGTGCATTGCTTGTACGCACCTAGAATTCCCTGCTCGCAGAGTTGGTCTCCGTTTGAACCGGTTGGATTTGTGCAGCCTGACGCCTGGGAACAGGTTATCGTGGTTGGAGTTGATTGCTGGCAAGTGTCTGAGGGGTTGGGGCATGGCTAGGAGGCCCAGCCGCCTGCGGTGCATTGAGCGTAAGAGCTTGCCGGGCCTGTTGGGCTGAGAGTGGAGTAGCAGATTTTGTCGCCTATATTTCCTCCGGGCAGGTTGCTTTGGAGAGATGGGGCGCAGTCATAAGTTTGGGGGCCGGATGAGCAGATTATTGAGGTCGGAGTTGATTGCTGGCATACGTCGTTTGCATTTGGGCATGCGACGGATGCCCAGCTGCCTGAGCGGCATTCGGCATACGATGAGCTTGGTGAGCCGACTGACACGTAGCAGATTTTGTCCCCTTCTTTTCCTGCGGGCAGGCCATTTTGCAGGGAGGCGGCGCAATCTTGGGCCGGGGTGGATGAGCGGCATTTGGCCTCGCCATTGTCCATGTAACATTCAAGGCCCTGTATCGTGCAGGGGTCTTTTATGCTCCAGTGGGTTGGGCCGCCTTCCTCTCCTGCGCATACAACTGCGTCCCCGTTTATGCAAGCCTGCTCTTGCGGGGTGCAGGCGACCGGGCTTGAGGAGCCGCCGGCTTCTATGTCCCCCCTTGGGAAGAGGTTTATTCTGCCTGAAGTGTAGTATGAGGGAATTTTGGATGCCGGCGAGAGGCAGGCGGCCTCTGTTTGCCCGTGGCAGTTTCTAAATTGAAGAGTTGTTTTTATTTTTGCAAAATCGCTTTGAGTGAAGGCGTTGGGGACTGCTAGCGGGGAGATTGTGAGCATTGCCGAATCGCCCTGCTTTAGGTATACGGGTTGCGAGCATTTGCCATCAAAGCAGTCGGTGAAGGAACCCTCGATTTGCGCCGCGTAGCCCATTATGGCTATTGGAAAGCCCATTGTGTTTGTTATGTTAAATGAGAGGGATGTGCCTCCCTGCGAGGGAGCGAGGTAATACTGGGTGCAGGGGAGGTTTGGCTGGAAAGTGCACTCTTCGTTTGCAAAACGGGAGGGGTTGAAGACTCCGGAGCTGATAAGCATGGCTATGACCAAAAACATTATGAGCAGGGCCCACCCGTAGGTGGCAAGAAATTCAGTTGAACTTTGGGCCTTTTTCACCATAGTGGCAAAAATGAGCCTAACGTATATAAGGTTTGGGTTGCTTATTGAGCCAAGCATGTTTGTGCGAGGGTGTTTGGATGCAGAAGGCGCAAAGGGACAGCGTGTTTGGAATGGTAAAGGACTCGTACCCCATTTTTGAGGACGCGTTTGATGAGGCCGGAAAGATTTATGTCTGCGAGGGCGGCATCATTTTCAAGTACAAGGACAAGTATATACGCGCCCCGGCGGAGTATGTGAGAAAGCTTGAGAAGGTAGATGAGCTTCCGCTTGGCAAAGTGAGCGTTATAATAAAAGTTTTTGACCAGACCGGGCTTGCGCACGACATGGCGATCGGGCTTAATGACATGCATTACATGTCCTTGAAGAAGATGTGCCCGAATGCGGAGCCCAAGGAGATTTAGTTTTTTTAATTTTTTGTTTTGTTAATGTTTATTTTATTTAGAGGGACAGCTGGGAAAATTCTTTTTTTGAAATATCTTCAATGGGCTTTGCGTTTATGCCTTCTTTCTGGAGGGCTTTGGCAGTGGCTTCGTTTTTGCCATGCGCGAGATAGACTTTTTTTGCCCCGGACTCTTTTGCATAAGCAAGAAGCTGCGGGAAATCCGCATGGTCGGAGAGGGGGAAGCATGCGTCCGCGCCCATGTTTCTTATGCCCGTCCAGCCGGTGGCTATAGCTGTTTTTGTTTTTTTCTTGTGAGCCTGCGCTATTTGAAATGAGAATGAGCGGGTGAGGCGGTTTGGGGGAAATACTGCGCAAAATTGCGAGCGCATTATTTCTTTTGCCTCCTGCGTGTCGGATGAGAGGAAGTCAAGCTTTACCCCGTTTTGCACGTATTTTTGGGATATTTTTGCAACGTCAGGGGGGACTATCGGGGCTATGGAGGCATATTCGTTGAGGAATTTTATGAGCTCCTGCGCTTTTCCGGTAGCGTAGCCGCCCCAGAGCTGGATTGCGGTTTTGTTTTGCTCGTGCCATTTTTGCATGGACTCATAAACTTCGTTTGGGTTTGGAAAATTTATTCCCGGCTTTCCATATGTGCACTCCATTATGAGGGTGCCGCACTCCTCTATTTTTGCCCCCTTTGTGGTAAGGCCGTCACGCAATTTGAAATCGCCGGTGTAGACTAATTTTGAGAATTCCTGTGTTTCGGCTATGAGCTGGACCGAGCCGAGAATGTGCCCGGCGGATTTGAATGAGAATTCTTTTGGTGCGGAGATTCTTTTGGGGCTGTATTTTTTTGTTTTTATTTTTTCGTTCTGGCTTTCTTTTTTTTGGCTTTCTTTTTGTTCGCACAAGGTTGAGGCGTGTTTTATTTTTTCCTCGCGGCAGTTTGAGGCGTGTTTTATTTTTTCTTTTTCTTCATGCCCATTTTGGGAGAGGCCCAGAAGGGAGGCGGTAATGTCCGAGCAGAAGATGGGGGCGTCGTCTTTTAGGGCGTAGGAGTGGTCGGTGTGCGCGTGCGAGATGTAATTTATTTCCCCGCCTTTTACGTCTATGCCGTATTTTTTGGAATTTAGGGTGAGCAGAAGATTTTTGTCCATTGGGCACTAGTTGGGGGATGAAAAATAAAAGGGGAGAGGGAGAAGTGGCTTATTCTTCGTCCCCGCCGTTTCTGTGCGCAGAGAGCTCGCGCTCAAGCTTGTCAAGCTGCCTTCCTATTCGGTCAAGAGCCTGGCGCATGGAGGCCATTTCAAATGACATGGACTGCAGATAAACCTTGTCTAAAACCATCGGGGCGCGCCTTGGCGAAACCTCCATTGGCTCGGCCGGGGCTATTGGCGCGGAAATTTCTGATTTTATTTCCTCAAGAGAGCGCTTTACACTCTGCGAAATCTTTGGGGTTGGAATCGGCTCCGAGGGCCTGCGCTCCGGGGCGGCCTCCTTTTTGGCTTTTTGTTTTTTTGGCCTTGCCTGTTTTGCCGCTTTTTTAGCCGGCTTCTTGGCTGAAGACTTCTTTTTTGACGACATGTCAGCTCGCGCCTCCTTAATCCATTTCTTCACTGCTGCAAAAGGTGCTGACTTATATTTGCGTGTCCCTTTATAAATGTCTTCTCTTATCTTCGCAAGTTTTTGCTGGCCAATGGGTTTTCCCTTATACTGCCTAAGACGCTTTTTTATAACCGTTAACACTTTGGGTTCTACCATGCCCTCCACCTACTTAGGGGCTCGTTTTTACCAAAAGAAGCCACCGTTTGCATCGTGGCACTTTTACATAGGGGGTATTAAAGTTTTTGGAATTTAGCCCTCGTTTTTAGTTGAATAGACACTATTTATAGTGGTAAAGATTAGTTGGGCACGGGCTTCTCCCAGCCCGGGGACCTTTAGGAGCTGTTTTTGAGTGGCAGAAAATACTTTTTTGGGGGTGTGAAAATGGCTTAGGAGGGATTTTGCAAGTTTCGGGCCTACTTTTGGGAGGGATTCTATAGTGGCAAGCTGCACCTGCTCCGGGGTGAAAGCCTTTTTTCTTGCCTGAACTCTTAGGGGATTTTTCTTTGAGATTTGCTCGTATTTTGCAAGCGAGTAGAGGAGCTGGCAGGTGGAGCTTATGTGCTGGGTGAAGAAGAGGGGGAGAGAGTAGTCGGTTATAAGGGCGGCGTAGGCTCCAAGGAGGGCCGGCTTTTGAATTCTTGAGTCTGAATTGGGAGAGCCTTCAATTATGAGAAGAGGTTTCTCATACGCGGCTTTTAGGCGGGCGGCCTGCTCAAAGAGGCGGCCGTCTATTATGGAGGCTTCAAAATCGGCCCTTGTTTTTCTCTCGGCAGCACATCTTTGGGAGAGGATGAAATCGGCTATGCTAAGAGTCTGGATTTGTATTTGGGCGCCAAGGGAGGAGAGAATTTTTGCGTATTCGGGGGATTCTCGCATGTCTATTGCTATTTGGGGCTCTTGCCGGGGAGGGTTTGCGGGGTGCGTTTCGTTGCTTGGGTGGGCTGAAAGTTGGCTGTGGTTTTGATTTGCGGGTTGGCTTTGGCGGAAATTTTGTTCGTGCGGGGGCAGGGCTTGTATTTTGGGCTGGTCCATCGGATGAAATTGGGCTTTGGGGTTTTTAGATTTTGCGAGGGGGGATTTCCGCTGGGTGGGCAGCGGTTTTTGATTTGCTTAGTTTTGCGCTTTTTTAATTTGCTGGAAGAATTTTTGGCCACAATGTGGGTTTTGGTGTGCGCGCGAGTATGAATGTGCCTGAAAGGGGCTTATTTTTAGTGTGTTTAGTTAGGAATTTGTGAGCGAATTTAGATATGTTTTTAAAGCCGGACGTGACAGAATCATGATTGTGGCATGAATCGGTTGTGATTTGTTCGCGACTGGCTCATGAGGTAATTGTATGAGAACCCGCCAGGAGATTTCATCTGAAGTGAGCGGCCTTGCGCAAATGCTTGAGCAGCTTGAGCAGAGGCTGGGGCGAATAGAGCAGAGAATGTCCTCTATTGAGTCAGCCCTTGGCGGGGCAGGTGCAGGCGATTCACAGATATGGGCAAAAAAGGGCGTTTCGCTTGGGGCGGATGCATCTTTTTCCGGCGTACAGGTTAGCGGCTCAAATGCGCCGCTCTCGGTAATGTCCGGGGCCCGCGAGATATTCCTCTCATCAACCGACGAGCAGATTGTCGGTTTGGTAAGGAACAGGGGTGCCGTGTGCGCGGAAGACGTGCAGCTGCACTTTAGGTATAAGGGTAAAAATGCGGCGTCTGCAAGGCTGAACCGCTTGGCAGGCTTAGGCGTGCTTGAGAGGCAGCAGGCGGGGCGGCGCGTTTATTACAAGATGCGCAATTGAGCGCATAGTACTTGCCATACGGCGAGGCGACTAGAGAGAATAGGCGTTCGGTGCCTGCTTTAGGCGGCGGGCATCGATAACATTAATTGACCGAATGCAGGAGGGCGGGCAGGCTTCACCTCCCACACCATTTGGGGCGCTTGCGCCCCTATTTTTCTGCCCCCCTCCCAAGGTCAATTTTTAATTTTTGCTTAGTGTGCGGGTTTTTTCTGCCCCGCCTTTTTTTGGACGGTTTTTTTGCGGGCTTTGCGCGCAATTTGCGGGCGTTTATGATTTTGCACGCTTTGAGTTTTGGGCTGTTTGCAGTTTAGCGGATTTAACCTGTGGATTTGATTGCGCATTTTTTGGGCGGGGTTTTGGCTTTTGAGATGAGAAAATGCGCAGGCAGTTGTTTTCCCTTTTTATAGTTTAGCATGCTAAGTTTTGCGTGGAAGACACGATTGTAATCTCAAGTGCGGACTTGGTAAATCATGCAGACTTGGGCCGCAAGCGGGCAGAAGTTATTTTCAGAAAGGAATTTTTGGTAAGAAAAGGCGCGGATGAGGCAGACGAGCACGTGCAGGCGTTGCATAAGCAGCTTGAGGCTTTGCAGCAGAGAATTTCCCCTATTGAGGAGAAAATGAAGCGCGTGGATATATTGAGCATAGTGCCCAACAGGGCGGAAATTTTTTCCCTCACAAATGAGATTGAACAGCACCCGGCACAAAAGCTTGACGAGGCTTTGCGGGAGAAGAGGGGGGAAGTTTACGATCTTCTTAAAAAAAGGTCTGCTTATACGAATGCAAATTATGGAAATCGGGAGCAGATTGCAAGGCTTACTATTTTGCTGAACCTCCTTCCAAGAAAGGAGGCAGAGGGCCTTAGGGCGGTTCTGGAATCGCACGCAAGCGAGGTCATAGACGTCTCCTCGCTTGACCAGCAGAGGCAGAAGGACCTCGTTGAGAGCATGGGAAGGCTTGGGATATGCGCGTACATCGCAGGCTCGCGCTTGTCGCTTGAGAAAAAAGCCGAGGAGGAGGCGATAAGCTGGCAGGAGGAAGTGGAGAAAAAATATGCGGATGCCGGCGGGCTCATGAAAACCGCGTGGGTAAGCAAGGGCAACGAGGCAGAATGGGAGAACAACGAGTTGAGGCTCTCTACCGTGTCACGCAGGATTCAGGGGCTTATTGCAAAGGGCCATGCAGAGCCCCTTAACGAGGCGGAAAGCGCTGAGTTTGGCA
>JAZDKV010000133.1:0-6653 GCA_043802645.1 Microcaldota archaeon
TCTCAGTTTTCCATGTGTAGGCCTTGACTAGGCGCTCGTCAAACTGCTTGTTAGAGAATAAGCGGACCTTGCAGGCGTTGGCTTGGGCTATTGCCCGAGACTGGGTCAGACCATTATGACCATCATATTGAGCTAGGCGAGTTACGATTGCCATATATATGCCCCTCTGATACATTTGTTTGTGTAGACTGATATTTAAAATGGGCAAGGATGCGAGCTTAGAGGGGGATGCCGCTCCTGAGTGTGGAACTTGTTCACGCGAGAAATGCGACCCCCGAGTCATTGCCGCAAATACTGCTGTTTTCAGCGGACTTTATATGCATCTAGCAGCAGATGTGTGACTCGCTCCCAGCTGAATTTTTCATGTATCTCAATTGCAGAGCCGCTCAATCTCGCGTATAGATCCACATTCTGAACCAACTCGAGGACAGCATTCTTGAGATCTTCGGGGTCTCGCCTCACCATTAATGCGTTCTGTGACGGAACAATATAGTCATCATATGCTCTTACGTCGTCGAATACAATTGTTGGGGTGCCACAAGAGATGCATTCGAGCACGGATTTTCCGAAAGATTCAGCGTGGGAAGGCACAATTGCGATATCCGAAGATCTGATTAAATCAGCCATCTTCTGCTGGCTCATAGCACCGTAGAATTTCACGTGGTTCTGCAAATCGTATATATCAATCAGTCTGCACAGATTTTCATAGTACTTATGATGGTCTTCCTTATAGAAAAAACGATTCTCTCCGGCCAGAAGAACCACGAAATCAGTTGCGGTTCTCCGCAGCGCGTGTGCCATCTGTATTAGAGAATCTTGAGCTTTTTGGGGTCTAATCGCATTTGGGCAGACTATGACCAGCCTATCCTTGCGCTTTCTCCCAGACCTAAGTTTCGGGCGAAACATCTTGGTGTCGATCCCTCTGGGAGTTACCTGCACAAGACCTGCATCTGCTCCATAGGCAACAACCAGCTGGTTTTTTTCGTCATTAGATACTGCGTATAAGTGCTGGAATTTTCCAATCAACAGTTTCTCGAAATTAAGATAGTATTCTGGCAGCTCTTGATACCGCAGGTAGTATGTACCAAGCAACATGGGTGACAGAACAGCCTTGCTCATGTCCACCGCCCGCGTCTCAACTGCCCCAAACGCCGCGAGCGGATGGAAAAAGTGCACGATATCGTGGGCATCCAACCCTTCAACCGAAAGCCCTGAGGAGAATAGAAACGATTCCAGAATCCTAGCCATGTCCGAACCCGCAACAGTTATATCGCTGTAACTGAAAGTCCCCAATGGTACTCTGCGGACCGTCACATTCTCAGAGAGTTGGACAACCGATTCGGTCTGAGCTTTCCCCTTTCTTAACCGATAAGGTTCAGTTTCTCCGAGAGTTGATATTTTTGGAGTGTAAATCGTGACCGAATGTCCCATTCTCCCCAGTTGTTTGGCATACTGCCTCGGAGTAACTGCGCCCCCGTCCGAGTCAATCCGTGGCAATGAAGGATCTTTGTTGGATAAGAATGCAATTCTCATGATATTACTTAAGCACTAACTATTTAAATTCCCGGTTATTGAATATGGATATGAAGAAGATAATATTTTTTGACGGGGACGGAACGGTATGGCGACTTAGGCCCGGCACTCTATTCAAACATCCAGTTGATGCATGGAAGAAAAGCAGGTCCTCGGAAGAGGCGCGCGGCCATTTTGAGGTTCCGGACTCCCACATTCGGATTTTGAGGCTGCTTAGGGATTCTGGAATCTACCTCGTTATCCTTTCTACGAGCCCGCACACGAAAAGATATGCAAATAAGAAACTAACTGAGACCGTGAGGCATTTCAAGTTGGACCGGATATTCAATGAGATTCACGCGGCGGACGACTATCCCGGCTCCAAGGGAGAGCATATGCTAAGGATACTCCTCAAGAGACGAATCAAGAAGAAGGAGGCTCTTATGGTAGGGGATTCGCAAAAGTGGGACTACTCCCCTGCAAAAAAAGTAGGTATCGATGCTTTGCTATTGAGGCGGAGCTACAATCGTGCATGCATAGTCAGGAAGATTGATGGGTTAGATGAGGTTTCCAATTACTTGGATAAATAGGCGGTGGGGCAATGGCTCGGAAAAAAATAATCGTTGTATGCGACCAGAGATTCGCAGGGGATTATGAATTGGGATTGGCGCGGGGGGCAAAGAAGTGGGATTCCCGACCATACTATCTGGTAAACAAGGTGTTTGCGGATCGAAGGAGGTTCCATTTAGTCCCAAAGGAATTTCACGAGTTGGGACCTGGTTTTCTGGAACAGACTAAAACAGAACAAACAACGATCGTCGCACACCTCGATCAGACTCGTATACCACAGGGCATAAGCTCCCAACTCCAAAAAGCGGGAGCTCTGAATGCCCACGTGACAGATGTGAGCAAACGAAGGATTGAAAGAATAGTCTGCGACATGGGTGGGTTGCCTCTTCTTATAGACGCGTATCCACAATACCGTGGAGAGGTAGTCATAAAGAGTGACTTGAACGCGGGCGACCCGACCGGAAGAGGTTATGAATTCGTTTCCGGTGATTCTGCGGGCCCCTGTGTGCTCTCCGACCCGCAAAAAGTCGTTCAGATATCCGTCCGCTCCGGATTTGTTGGAGAAAAGCCATTTGATAGGATGGATCGGTTCGTATTCTTTTTAGGGGAGGTAGTAATTTGCTCATTTTATAGCACTGAACGGATAATCAAAAGGAATACCAGCGTGTGGCAATATTACCGGGACGCGAGCAAATTAGGGCAGGATCTAGGTGGCTCGCGGCGGGTTTGCCTCAACGAAGTTGGGGCCTATTATAGGCACCTCTCCGATAGCGAAAAAGCCAATCTAGAGTTCGTAACACAGCTTGCCGGACTAATGCGTCTTGATATCGGCTCTGTTGATACAATTACCAGTTCAGATGGAAATTTCTACGTTCTTGATGTGAACAAGACGCCGTGGGAACGCGGGATACCCCGCTTCTTCTTGAAGATATTCAACCGGCTATTTGGCTGATCTATTGTGCCAGACTGGAGAGGAAGTCATCTCGAGAAAGGAGACCTTATGTTTCCTCAATGCGGATGCGGGAGGGCTTTTGGCTGATTTTGAGGCTCACGAGAGGATTATAACGGACGAGGGGATTATAGCAAGGCCGTTTAGGGCGAGAATTTTCATATAAGCCTATTTTCATAGAGGGCTCAGGCGGAGAAATCCGCGTTTTTAGATAAATACCTTTTTATAGTGGTTTCGGGCTAATTTGCATGCCAATGTGTGGGAGTTGTATCCTGAATAGGCAAGAAGAAAAAACGATACAAGGTGAATTGCGATGGGTTTATACCAGAGAATGAAAGCTAGTTTTGAGAAGGAGTACAAGGAGCGCTCTGAGATTTATAGAAGGAGGCTTTCTGCATGGAGAGTTGAGCCTGCGGTTTCCCCCCTTGAGAGGCCGACCAATTTGGCCCGCGCAAGGGTTTTGGGATTTAAGGCAAAACAGGGGTTCAAAGTTGTAAGAGTCAGGCTTGCAAGAGGGCAGAGAAAGAGGCCCATGCCCTCGGGTGGGCGAAAGCCGGGCAAGAACATTATGTATCTTTCCCCCGGAATTTCTTTGAGGGCGCAGGCGGAGCAGAGGGCTGCGAGAAAATACCGCAATATGGAAGTGCTAAACTCATACTGGGTTGGCCAGGACGGGCAGAAGAAATATTTTGAGGTAATTCTTGTTGAGCCGAAAGCTTACGGGAAACCCATAAGGAGCTCACGCGCCTTCAACGGCCTGACTTCCGCATTCAAGAAAGTGCGGGGGCTGCACAACAAGGGCGTTGGCTCCGAGCAGGCAAGAAGGATGTAGGGGATATACCCCCTTCCCCTTGCATCTGTATTTTTTTCTAATGTGCCTTTGGTTGCAGGGCAAGGGCGCTGCCATAAGGCGGGCCGGGAGATAAGGTTTTATTTTCTCCCCATCCTTTCTTTTTATGAAAATTCTAATTATTGCGGTTGTGCTGATTTTTGCCGGCGCGGTTTTGTTTTCTGGTTTTTCCTCTTGCGCTAACGGGGTTTCATCTTGCGCGGATTCAAATACTAGGAGGGTTTGCGTTGGCGGGCAGTGGACAGAGCAGAATTGCCCCCTCGGATGCAGGGCAGGGGAGTGCGGCACGTGCGAGAGCGGGGATGCAAGGTGTGCGGGCAACGTTTCTTTTGAAATATGCAATTCCGGATTTTGGAGCTCTTCAAGGGCATGCCCTGACGGGATGGTCTGCTATGGCGGCGGCTGCTATTTGAGCGGGCAGGCTCCGGACGAATGCAAATATGCGCAGGTGAATGAGACGAGGTGCTATACCGATTCGCAGAATGTTTCGGCTCTGCAGGCATGCTCTGCGGACAAGAAATGGGTGAATGAGTCTTCATGCACTATGGGGTGCGCCGGCACGCAGGCGTGCAAGGAATGCGATTATGAGAAGCAGGATGCGCAGTGTTTGAGCAACATTTCTTTTAGGAAATGCCTGCGCAATGAGACATGGAGCGAGCAGACTTTTTGCCAGTCAAATTATAAATGCGATGGGGGAAAGTGCGTCAGCACTTCTTTCGCATGCGAGATTGGGGATTTGAAATGCGTGGGCAATTCAGTATACAAATGCTATGCGAATGAGGGATGGAAGCTCATGCAGAATTGTTATGAGGCGATATGCAGGCAGAATGAGAGTTCGGCGCAGTGCGAACAGGAAAATTCCTGCTTTGGATGGGGCGAGTATTCCCTGTTAAACAGCACGGCTGTGAATGAGACGGACGCGCAGGGAAGGGCGAGGGAGTGCAAGAATTCCACTTACGTGAGAAATTGCCTCGGATTTGACGGGGATGAGAAGCTGGGAGTAAATGAGACTGTGCAGGAGTATAATTGCTCAAACTGGACTGAACTTTGCCCCATGCAGCTGAAAAAAACGCAGAGTTATGAGAGGCAGAACGGGAGCATGTGCTCCGATTGCACGGACAAGACTTATGTGCCAAGGTGCGAGGGCGGCGAGGAAATTGCGGAGAATACGACTGTGAAGAGAGAGTGCGGGCAGTGGCATGAATGCGCCCCTGCTGCAAATGTGCAGGCGGGGCAGGAAAACGGGGGAATTATTGGGGAAATTCTTGCCTGGATTGCATCGCTGTTTTCCTAAGCACATTTTTAAGGTGGCTTTTTTCTAATTTGTTTATATGTTTGATTTTATTTTATTCCGGCCTGTGCTTAGGCCGGCCGGATACGGGATTGAATATTTTTCGGCAGAGGCGTTGCCGAAGGATGTTTTTGCCTCTTCTGCCGATTTGGAGAAGGCGCGCGCTATTGTGAAGAAGGCGAAATATTTCCATTTTCAGATATACTCGGCGGAGCAGGGGTTTGTTAAATTAATGAAAGAGCACGGCTGCACTTTGGTTGTTGCGCTTTCGGATTTTTTCGGCGTTGAGCCGCGGGAGGCGGCAAGAAGGCTTGGGGCGGCGAGGGTGCTTGTGAGGATTGCGCAGAAAGAGGGCGTGCGGGTGAGGATTTTCTCCCTTGCAAGAAATGGGAATGAGCTGCGCGATGAGTATGAGATTTTCTGGATTGGGAAATTGCTTGGAATTTCAGATGATGAGTTGCTGGCGGGAAAAAATGAGGCTGCTAATTGGCAGCAGAAAGGTGCAGCTGAATGATTGGGCGTACGGCGGGGAAAAAGTGGTTGCCCCGGATTGGCTGCGTGAGATGCGGGGAGATTTAATGATGAAACCGACGCTTAGGGATAATTTCAGGTATTTGCTTGTGCAATGCTCCTGCGCAGGGGGGGATGAGAGAGCGGTGCTTGAGCGGGAGCTTGAGAAACTTCTTGGGATGCTTGGGCTTTATGAGACGGGCGCAAGAATTGTTTTTGTTCAAAATGGAGAAATAGGAGTGCGCGTTTTGAGGGGGCAGGAGGGAAAAGTTTGCGCCGCGCTTGCGCTATCAAATTCGCAGGCCGGGAAAAATGTGCGTTTTAGGGTTTTGGGCGTATCGGGAACCATTGAATCTTTGTGCAAAAAAGGCGGAGTTAAGCACAAGAAAAAGCGCTTCATGGCTGCCAGGAATGGAAGAAAGAGATAAACCAAGAAAGTCTTGGTCTTAGAGCTTTGGATTTGAAATGAGCGGGTTAAATTTGGTTGATTTTGGTTATTCGGGTTAATACTGGTTTAAATTGAGTTAAATAAGCTATAAACTGTCCTGATTTGAATAAAGGAGCTATTTGGAGCTTTTTTTGGATAAAAAAAGGTATTAGCTGTTTGTTTGCTGAATTAAGGCTTGGGATGGCAGAGAAAAGGCAGGAAAAATAGAAAGGTTTATAAGCAACATACGTTGCAGAATTTGTATTGCGTGCGCTAAAATGCACGGTGTGGAGGAAAAGAAATAAAATGTACGGACCGCATTTGACCATGGATATGTATGGTTGCGACAAGGAAAGGCTATCAAGCGTTGAATTTGTATCCAAATTTTTGGACGGCTTGCCTGCAAAAATCGGAATGACAAAAATTATTCCGCCATACGTGTTTAAGTACGAGGGCATAAAGCCTGAGGACTGGGGTGTATCGGGGATTGTGCTCATAGCTGAGTCCCACATTGCGATTCACACGTACCCGGAGAAGAACTACG
>JAZDKV010000134.1:0-3427 GCA_043802645.1 Microcaldota archaeon
CTCCCGGATGCGGGAAAACTTTCATAGTAAAGGCTACCGCGGGCGAGTGCTCATCTGCCTTCATAAACGCAAAAGTCTCGGACATTGTGGATATGTACGTGGGGCAGACCGAGAAGAATTTGCACAACATTTTTGAGACCGGGAGAAAAAACGCCCCCTGCATAATTTTCTTTGACGAGGTTGAGGCCTTGGGAGGGCGAAGGGAGGAGATGACCGGCGCCTCCCAGTATTTGAAGATGGCGGTAAACCAGCTCCTCTACGAGATGGACGGGATGGAGGCGGAGAATGTAAATGTCCTTGTTATCGGGGCTACAAACGCCCCTTGGGACGTGGACCCGGCGCTAAGAAGGTCGGGAAGGTTTGGAAAAACCATTTATATTCCGGAGCCGGACTTTGTCTCGCGAAGGGAAATTCTAAAGCTGCACTCAAAGAAGCTGCCGGTTGTGCCGCTCATGCCTTGGTGGTTCATGGGCCTTGCCACAGACGGGTATGCTGCGGCGGACCTCAAGGCTATTACTGAAGAAGCCGCGGCGATACCGTGGAGAAAAGCGTTCAAGACGGGCTATCAGAGAAACATTAATGCGATGGATTTTTTTGAGGCAATCAGAAAAAAGAAATCCACTTTGCCTCCATGGTATGCCCAGGCAAAAAAGCAAATAGGGCAGGTGGAGGAAAAATCAATAGTGGACGGCAAAGAGCACGTAAAGATTAGCGACAGCAAGCTGGGGGTTGCAGAAAAGGAGGCGTTCAAGGTCCTGGTGGATGTAATCAAGCTCAAGAATGAGTGGTGGTACAAATACCCCATGATTGGATTTAGGTATGTGGCGCTTGGGCTTTTGTGGATTGTTGGCACTCTCGCGACTTTGGTATTTAGAGGAAAAAAGGACATGAGAAAAGCGGAGGTCCATGCATGAGGCTTGCTGGGAGGGGCTTTTGCGCGGCTCTTGCCGCAGTTTTTTTTCTTCAGATTCTTCTGCTCTCCCATTATGCGAGTGCGGCAAGCCCTCCCGCTGACCTCTCGGATTTTGCTTACGGCCTTGATGCAAGCATAAACGTGCCCAGCTCCCCGCTCTATGAGAGCCCCACGAGGATAAATGTAAGCGCGCATATAAGAAACCACAATGAGGGCAGGGACTACATAGTATATTTGCTCTCGCAAAAAAACGGCACATGGATTACGGAGAGGGCGCTTGGAGTGGTGCAGAGAAATGCCTCCGCGGATTTTGAATTTGATTTTTTGGCAAAATACAGCGGCATCTCAAAATCAAAGGCGCAGTATGCGATTGTTGCAAGCGGGGACTCGGTCCCGCTGGGGCAGTATTTTTACGTGGAGGAGGACTGGAGCCGCTATGAAGAACAGCAGAGGCAAAAGCTCTCCGGCTTTGCCCAGTTTGTAATACCTGCGGGTGCAATCCTCATAAGCCTCATTATAATCGTGCTTGCAAAATGGGCATATGACAGCAAGGCGAAATTTTCTTTCAAGAGCGAATACACCGAAGAGAGCTTCTTTATCCCGCAACTAAAGGGGCGCCCGATATCGGAGGTGATTGCGGACGTGCTCATAAACCCTCTGTTCTGGGCTTTTGAGATAATTATGCTCGCAGTGGCACTCACAACCGTATGGGGCAGCATGCAGCAGGCACAGGACACAAATGAAATTATAGTGCTGACTTTTCTTGCCGGGCTTCTTATGCCGCTTGTCTATTTTCTGCTGGTGTGGATTTACAACAACCTGGTGGAGAAGATGCCGCTAAGATTCTTGGCAGGCGCCTTTATGTGGGGCATTGCCGCCGCGGTGATAAGCCTTGTTATAAATTCGGCGCAGGCCCAATTTTTGCTTGGGGGGCTTGGGCTTGATAGCGCGTTTGTAATCCTCCTTACTACGGCAATAATTGCGCCGATAATTGAGGAGGTGGCAAAGGGCCTCGGGCTTCTTGCAATGTGGGGCCACCATGAATTTTCCGATTCCCTGCACGGGCTGCACTTGGGCCTTGCCGTAGGGCTGGGCTTCTCTTTTGTTGAGAACTGGCTTTATTTCTCCTCAAAGACCCAGCCGCTTGAGCTTGGGATTTATGCATGGCTTTCAATTATAGTTTATAGGAGTTTCTTCAACTCCATGGCGCACGCATGCTTTAGCGCGGCTCTTGGGGCCTCCCTTGGATGGGCGCGAAGCCATGGGTGGGCAGGCCTGGCGGCTCTCTCATTCATCCCGGGGGTGCTCACGGCAATTGTCCTGCATTCCATATTCAATATTACCGCCATTTTGGATGGCTTTGAGGCGCTCTCTGCGGATTTCCCCGTCTTTAAGTACAACCCGACTATGGTCATTGCACTCATATCAATTATGGTTGTCCTGCTTGTGGGGGCAACAATTGAGAGAAGATATACGAGGATAAATAGGGCGGCAAAGAAATAGCTTGAAAAAGGGCGGCGCGCGCCTCCTCGGTATAAAGCTAAAGGCAAAGTGTACAAGTTAAGCTTTGCACGGGCGTAAGAAATTTTGAGGCTCAAGGTTCCCTGATTCACTGCTCTAATTTTCCAGAAGGCTTTTCTTGAGCTTATCAATCTCATCGTGCAGCTCCGGATGTTTTTTTAGGGGGTCTTTGCGCACAAGGGGATCAAGCGCTGCAATTCGCGCCTTTGCATTTGCGTGTTTTCGCGTCAGGTCTTTTTTGCTCATTCCCATTTGATTACCTCATAAACCGCACTCAGATAAAATGTATGCTCTAAAAGCCCGGAAAAAATAAGTTTAAAATAAAAGGGGGGAAGGAAGGGCTTACTGCGCCCTGCCTATTACGCCTGCCACTGCAATCTTCTGGGGGATTGTGCTTGGCTCGTCACGGAACCTAAAGCGCAGGTAAAGTGTCCCTGCGAAATCCTCGCCGGTAAAGATTGTGGCTGTGGTTCCATCTTCGTTATAGCAGTGGGCGCCATTCTCCAAAAGGCCGATTGATTCCCCGTGGGGGACTGTGGTGGTGGAGAGGGTAGTCCATGCAACTGCTGCGGGGGGAGATGCTGAGCCCCTCATGCACACGGCATCAACGTCCTTTATTGCCTGCTGCTGGGCATTTTTGACGGTTGCGCGTATTGTGTCCTTATAGGCGGAAGTGTCTCCGAAAATCCTGTGCCCCTCGCAAGTGAAGCCCGGGCTTTTGAAGATGCAACTCTCGGGGGCTCCGAACGGCCTGATAAACATAAGGACGGCAATCACTATGACTATCACAAGCAATGCCCAGCCGTAGGTCATCAGGTATTCCATGGCCGACTGGCCTTTCATGTATTTCAAACAATCACCTCAAACTCTAAGATACTTGACCCCGTTAAACGAGGCGAGTAATATAAACATTTCTATGCTGCCCCAAGGCCGCGCACAAACGAGCCTATGACGCTAATTACTATAAAGAACAGCCCTATCCCGGAGAGCAGG
>JAZDKV010000135.1:0-4853 GCA_043802645.1 Microcaldota archaeon
CCAAAAGCCCGCGCGCATCTTTTTGGGCTTGCGCGCCCTCGTTTTTCGCTGCTTTTTCTTGCATTTTTTCATCCGCGCCTTTTGCAAGGGGGGGCACGTATGAGAGCATTGCAAGGCCTGCCAAAAATACGGCAAGGAGGGCAATCATCAGGACCGAAACTATCTCAACAGGCCTTGAAGACATTATGGGCAGCACTATTGAGATTAGGAGAAGGATTATCCCTCCCGCAACATAGAGCGCGAGCTTTCTCTCAAAGCCTTTTCTCCTCTTTTTGTGCTCCTCAAGGTGCGCCGGGCAGACTACAAGCTCGTTGTTTGCGGCCATGTTCAGCTTTTGTTTTAGTGTGCGGATGAATTTGATTGCCTGCGTATCCTCAACAGGCTGCCCGGCATCTGCCGGCTCCCCGCAAATTATGCACATTTTTGCCATCATCATACACCCTTGGTTATACGCCCTGGTATTCATCATCAAGCACGACCTGCGTCATGTCGCGCCCCTCAACTCCGAGGCGCTTGAAGTCGGCCTTTGAGAATATGTTCACTATTGTTGAGTCGTCTACTCCCACATCCTTCAAAAAGGATGTGATGTTGCTGCGCGCAACCCCGTATCGCTCAAGCATGATTACAAAGCTGATGATATCAAGGTGCCGATTATGCTGGGTGAAGAGGCCGGAGACCTCCTCCACGTGCATCTCGGATAGCCCGAAAGCGCGCAGATGTTTTCTAAGCTCCTCTTTTTCAAATGAAACAGACCTTGCCATGTTTGCACCTCCGCGGGGGCCTAAAGCATAATCCAAATCCAAAAAGAATTCAATTATGGGCTCCTCGCCTATGATTTTCTCAAGCAAAAATGTCTCTGAAAATTGCGCCGTGGCCTGAAACGCCATGTTTACGGCAGCCTGCCCTACCCCAAGCTTTCGTATCTCGCCCCTCATGTAGTCGGAGAAATTGAGGGTGTTTTGCAAATAGTCAAGATAGCGCTCAAATTTTACGCGCAGCATGAAGGTGGTGCCTACATTTGAGAAAATGTTCTCGGAAATGTCGGTCGGATTCTGGGAGGCTACAAGAAGGCCGAAATTGTATTTTCGCCCCTCCCTCACAATCATGACTGCGTCCGAATTGTCGTCTTTTGCAATTTTCCAAGCCTCGTCCAAAACAACTATGAGCTTTAGCCCTTTTTCCGCAGCCCACCCTTCCTCGCGCATTTTCTCCTTGATGAATTGAAGCATGGAAAGCCCTGCCAGGGCGCGAAATACCTCGTCCGGAAGGCCGGAGAGGTCCAAATCCACAAGGCCGCCGGAGGTAATGGCCTCAAGGTCAATGGTTGAGGGGCGGGAAAAATAATCCTCGCCCTCCCTTGTGAAAGTTTTGAGGCGGTATATTGCGTTCTCAAGCTCTGCCGGGAACTCGTAAGTGCCGGCCTCAAGCTGCTCCTCCAAAATCCTCTGCACGTCGCGCAGTGTTGGGGGCTTTAGGGGCCTTCCCAAAGAGTCGTTCTGGGTTTTTGAATTCATGCGAAATTTTGCTTCTGAATAAGATTTCTCAATTGCCTGCTCGGTAAGCCTTTTCTGCTCCGGGTATCGCGAGAGGTCTGTGAGCATCTCAAGGGTGCGCACAATCTGCTTTACGCGGTCATTTGGCCTCATGCCGCCCAAATCAAGGAGGTTTATGGAGCTGCCCCGCCCAAGCGAGATGACTTTGCCCCCCGCCTGTTTTACCCACTGCTTGTACTCCCCCGCCCAGTCAATGATGAACGCGTTTGTGCCCCAGACGTATGAGGCGCGGGTAAGAAATGTCTTTACAAAATATGATTTTCCGGAGCCGGTTATTCCCACAACCGCTATGTGCGGGTTTGTAATATTCTGGTATGACCAGTAGAAGGGAACATGGAATATTTTTGTGTAGCCTACAAAGACTGCGTTTGTGGGGTCGTTTATGAGGTATTCCTCCGGTGGCTCAGGGGGGCGGACGAAGAAGTTTCTTCTGCCAAGCTGCTTGTTGTTCGTGTTCCAGTGAGTCAGGTTGCCCATTTTCCACTCCCTCTAGAGGACTGCCTCCTCCATTGAGGAAGCAGACGGCGGGATTATGTGCTCCCATTCAAAGCATCTGAGCATTTCGTCCCCCTGCAGGGGCACGACCTGCACGTTGAGCGCGTTTGAAATTGTTGCGCGCAGCTCGTTTGCCTGCGTTTTGGCGGCTGCTGTTGCCGCCTCTTTTGAGAGGCCAAGAGCGGTGGTCATGAGGTAGGTGATTGCGCCCATTGGCTTGAAGCCGGATACGAGGCGGTGGATTTGCATCTCATACATTGAGACTTCTTTTTCATACCTGTCAAGCTTTAGCACGTCCGGGTCGGGCTTTTCGCGCTCTCTTGCAAGGCGCAGCTGCGCCTCGGCATGCTTTGTCTCAAGCTTTGTGCGGTGGCGCGACATGTCCATGACATAGACCATCATTGCAAATTTTACAGGAAAGCGAACAGACGAGATTGCACGCTCAAAGTATTCGGAATAGACCACGTTCTCCTCCTGGCTTTTCTCTGTTGTGGATTCGTATATTTTCACGCCAAGATATGCCGAGGCATAGTATGTGCCGCCCACGTTTTTTATTATGACGTCCTGAGCCGGCGGGATTTCGTATCCTCCTTCCATTATCTGGATTATTTTGCCCTTTTGGGTAAGAAAGGGGATAATGAAATAGCCGTATTTGAATACCGCGACTGCCGCCACTCCGCCCAAAAAGGCAAGAAGGGCGGCTATTGGGGCAAGGGGGCCCCCTCCGGAGATAAATGAGCCGAGGGCCCCAAGAAGGCAGAGGCCCAAAGCCGCGTATGAAATATACTTGATGTTAACCTCCATGTAGCATGCACCTGTATACTAAACCCACGAAAAGCATACGGAGTTGAGCTTAAAAAGGCGACGTTTCTAAAAAAGAAAAAAATCAGTTTCTAAGAAGGGTTGGCATCAGTTGGCATTTCGGCAAGCATTTCTTGTATTTCCTCCCTTGAATAGTTTGGTTTTTTCATAATTATTTCAACGACAATGGATGGAAGAGAATAACCATGGTCCAACAGATAGAGAATAGATGCATAAAGCTCAATTTTGCGTATGTCCCCGTTTATTTTCTTGAGATACTCTAGGTTTTGCGGGACTGGAATTTCATTTTGGGAGGCGGGCTGCTCCCCGATTATTGAATGGCCGATGTCCGATGCCCGCACAGAGTACGGGCCTCGCAGATACCAATAATAGCTGGCATAAAGCTCGTCTTTGGGAATTACCCTAAAATGGAGCAGGGTATAGAAAAATTTCTGGAAACGGAGCCTTTCCTCAAAGGTACTGAGGCTCACTTTTACCCCGAAAATAGAATAGTAAAGATTCGCAACCCGCTCATGCAGTGAACCCATGTTCATAACACATCCATGTATTTATTAAAAGGGTACCCTTAAGACGGCTTTTGGGAGGGGTCTTTTCCGGTGGACTCTCCATTGTATGAAAAATCGGCTATTGATGACTGGCCATCCAACTGTGCTTTCCTGGCTTTTTGAAGTTTGAATAGGTCTGAATCCTCTTCAAATTTCCCATCATTTAGACTGGCTATTAGGTTTGATAAATTTTGGTCCGGGCCATCAGTTTTCAGTCTAAGAGCCTGATGGAACGTGAGTAGCCATAAGGTCATATCGTTGTCAAATTGGCTGTTGGCAATGATGTTTACGAGAATTGAAATATAGTCGCTTCTGACTTGCCCGGAGGCCTCGACAGAATTCCCAAGAATGGATACAATTGAGCTCAGGGCACCAGTTCGCTGTTTCTCAGATTGTTCCGCAATAGCTTTTCCTGCCCCCTGCAGGCCCCAGACCATCTCCTTTAGGTCATCCGAACGCTCAACGATCAAATCAAGTTTGTTATGATCAAAGTCAAAGAGTTTCTCTGATGGAGGGAAAATGGTTGCCTGAGAGCGCATTATTGGTTTAAGCCGCTTGAGAGTTGTGCAAAACGAACGTGCATCGTTTTGAGAACAATAGAGAAGTAGTTCTACCTTTCCATCTTTTCTATTTGAAATTTTACCGGGGCAGTGGAGCTCTTTTGCGATTGTCTCCCTAAGATTTACTCCTTGTATATCAAACTCAGACTTTGCTTCAATGAGAATCCTCCAATAGGTTCGGTCTGTTATGGGCTTTGGATCTTCTGCCATAGGTGGTAATAATTGGCATAAGACTATATTAGCTTTAGCAGAGAGTATTGTATGGGAGTGAAATGGCAGCAATAACATACCAAGACTTGTTCGCAATTTATAGGCAGGAAAAAGGCTCAAACGCACTCTGCGAGCTGCCTGAGGGCTTTGATGATGGCCTGCAGGCAATGGTTGAGGGGCTGCATGAGAAATCCCGCACTGATGCGCATGCCCTAAAGGAGCTTGAGACTGCCAAAAAGCTTGCGATTTCAATTATTCAGCTAAGGCGCCAGAAAATTGTTTTGAGGGCGATTTCCGCTCAGGACGCAAAGCTTATGGGGGCAAACCAGAGGGAGCAGGATTTCTACGGGCACGTGCAAAACGTATGCCAGAAGCAGGATTTGTGGCTGAACAAAATAATTGCCTCCCGCCCGCAGGGGCCGGACGCGCAAAATGGCGGCCCAAAAAAGAGCCTGAAAATATTGCAGGACGTGCCCCAGTACAGCGCGGCGGACGGAAAATCCTACGGGCCATACAAGGCGGGGGATATAGTTGAGCTGCCCAAGGGCGAGGCTAAATGGATGGTTGAAGGGAAGCTGGCGCAGGAGGCGGGGGAGAAGACTAATGGGGCAAATGGAAATGGGGAAGAGAAAGAAGGGCAAAAAATAGTGAAAATCAAAGTTATAACG
>JAZDKV010000136.1:0-4757 GCA_043802645.1 Microcaldota archaeon
GCCCCCATAGCCTTGCCACTCTGGTACGTGGAGCTCATTTGGCTTTAGGAGGGACCCCCCATAATTCCGCTAATAGGAGAATAATGCTTTTGGTTTTGGGTGGGAAGGCGAGAGGTGGCCACTAAACCCAGAAATATTGACAAAATACATTATGCTTTATATATAATATATGTAACTATAGTTACATTATGATAATATATTGCTTTGATTTGAGAACAAAGGATTCTGGTGCTTACAATACCCTAAAGCGGCGTTTTTATTATCATTTGACCAAATTGCAGCAACATGACTTTCTTTGGAACACAAAATCAGTAATAGCGGTTGATGACCGGGACGAAGGCCAATTTGATCTGTTCTTCTCAAAATTCAAGGATTACCTAGTTCTATATAAATCAAAAGTATTGAATATGGAGAAAATATATTGAATGCAACTAAAGCAAAATTAGTGGAAGTATGGGGTCTCCCCCGTACTCACTCCAAAGGTATTCCTACCTGCCTTCCCCCAACAACAACTACATCCTCAATATTCTTGACGGAGCTGTAGAGGACGCTCCTCTCCCTAAGCACTCGTTTTGCCTCGTCACGGGAGATGTTGGAGAGTGACTCCATTACAAGCCTGATAATTTTACCCTGCTCAAGGTCAATCAAAACATCCTGGACCCTGCCTAAAAATTTGCCGGCATCCGTGTAGATGTCCATCCCATATATTTTGGAAACTTTCATACCCATACAAACCACCTATGAATCGCCTTAAGTCCACTTTAGGATAACTTAATTTAAAAATACTTTCTTGTCAAATACTTCTAATGGCAACGAAACTTTTATCTACGCCTAACTTAAGAGTGGCGGCATATGCCGTGTTTCTATTCGCAATTATCCTCGCCCCCATACTCCACGCTCAGGGGACGGACGAATTGAAACAAGCGCTTGAGGAGCTCTGCTGCCAGCTTCAAAAAATTGTCCCGGTAACCGCAATGCTTCTTGTAATCGCCGCCGGGGTGATATATTCAATAGGCCAGATGTTCGGGGCGGAGACGCGCGCCCGTGCAAACGTATGGGCAACCTCCTGCCTCACAGGCGCGGTAATCGGAATTCTCATAGCCCAGGTTGCGCCGCACGTGCTTGGCATAATCGCAGGCGCCACAATAACCTGCGGCGCGTGCGTATAATTTTACGGCACATATTGATAAATTCCGGTGCACATATTCCCCACATGGGTTCAAGGAAGGGCTTTGTCTCTTTCATACTCTTTTTTGCGGCTTCGCTAATTCTCATTCTCGCCCTAAGCCCGCAACCAAGCAGGTCCTCGCTTGCACCCGCATACGCCTCCAAAATAACTTATGACACCCACGTCGGGTTAAAGCGCACTCTTGCGCCATCCGCAAAAGAATCGCTAAAAACGGCGCAGGATAAAATAAATGAGGTGGAGGCCGCGGCGGACACAATTGCCATCGCAAACCCCCCGTTATCCTTACAGATAAAAAACTTCATATCCCAGAACCGCAAGCGCATCATAACTTCCTTTGTATTATCCGGCTTTGAGCAGGCAGCCGAAAAATATTCTGCTTCATCAGGCCTCCAAAATTTCCTGCACTGCAAAACACCCGGCATTCCACAACCATGGTTTTCCAACATTTCCGCCCCGCCCGACGAGCAGCGCTGGCTTGAGCAGCCTTCTCTCTGGGCGAACTGCTTCCCGTGGGTTTCCGTAAATACGGGTATAAATTCAACGGTTGTTTCTATCAAAGAGGGCTTTTATCTAAAAACATCAAACCCACTCGGAATAGAAATGGATTCCAAGATTGAACCCTTTGAGGTGGAAGGATGAAAATGCGCGCGCAAATCACCATTGAGTATCTTCTGGCATTTCTGGCCCTTCTCTTCTGCCTCTCAATACTCTTTGCAGCCTCTATGGGGTATCTGCGAGCGGCAAAAGAGTCCACATATCACCTGGCCCTGCAATCCTCCCTCTCAAACTCCGCGCTAAACCTCGCCCTCTTCCATCTCTATGGGCAATCACCAAACGGCGAAATAGCGCTCCAGAGCCTCCCAACAAGCCTTGAAAATTACAAAATTTCCTCCTCCGGCGCTTACGCCTACACACTAAACCCTGCAAAAGGTGCAGCCTATGAATACTCCACAAACCAAAACCCAAACTAAAGCCAGAACTAAAACCGGCTTTGCGCCCTCCCTTGACCTTCTGCTATCCTTTGTAATAATAATTTCAACCCTTCTCCCGATAATAGCATACTCGCAGCAGCAAATGGCGTTCCAGCCCTCCCTTGCAAAAAACAGCCAAAAACTCTCATCCCTGCTCCAAATCTCCGAGCTTTATTACACGAATTTGTCAGCCCAAAAAACCACATCCGCCTCATCCTTAACTACTTATGTGCACCCCGGAATTCTCTCTCCCTCTTTTCAGCTTCCCCAAAATCCGGATTATTCGTACATGGGGCTTGGGAATTTTCAAATTCTTGATTCCCCTCCAAAAATATTGTCCCAAAACCAATTTTGCCTCTCGCGCGAGATGCTTGATAGCCTCGGGCAGGCGCGCAAAATATGGTTTTGTGCAAGCTAGTGGTTTTTATGCTATCATTTGAGGCAGCAATATCATCCCTTTTGGTGCTGATGGCCTTCGCCCTCCTTCTTGCGCACCCACAGGGCGGGCAAAACCAGCTTGTGCAATTTTATAATTTCATGCAAGCCTCCGACTATGCCGCAATAATGGCGCCAGCCCCCTGTGACTTCTCAAAAATCTCCCCGGACCCTAATTTCTGCTACGAGTGTTCGCTTTCCTCAGACGCATCCTCAGGGGTAGTTGTGCAGGCCTACGGCTCGTGCAAATTAAACCAAAACGAGAAAATATCCGCAAGCCGTCCGGTGTTCTCAGGGGGGCAAGTGCAGAAAATGGTTGTTTCAAAATCTTCTAAAAATTAGCCGGGTGAGGCATAGAACTGGCAGAGTTGCTTGTCGTCCGAGCGTGTAAGTGCATTGCACACTGCCTTGTCTTTGCTTGCAAGCGCTATGTTTGATATGCAGGGGCGCCTGTAATTGTCCGAGCCGATTTGCTCGCACATTGAAATATCTCCGCGCTCAATCGCCACCTTATTCACGCAGCCATCAGCGCCAAACCCTTCTGTTTCCATGCAAGACTTAACCTGTGGGCCAAGGCCCGCCCCGTTGCCGGAATTTGCAATTATGCTCTGCTCCACTTTCTTCTGCTCAACAACCGTCTCTATCTGCGGCTGCTGGTAATCCTGCTGCGCCTGCAAAAGTTTTGCCTCCCTCGGTTCCACCGCCTTGTCAAAACATTTCTCCTTGAGAGTAGAATTCATTATCCCATAACACGTGTATGGGTCCTGATACCATACTGCCATATAATTCACGCACTGGTCCTTTTGCGCCAAATCCGCAATCTGGGCGCAGTTTGAGGAATATCCTGACTGCAAGCAGCCGGATAAAAAGAGCGCAAGGGCAAGGCTAAGAGAAGCGAACAATGCCATTCTAAATCCCGGTCCCATACTCCAAAACTCTCATATAGGGATTATAAAGGTTTTACTTTAGCCCCTTCTCCGTGCAGTATCATGCCTATGTCCCCTTTGAGGTTGATGGCAGATGCGGGCGAGGGAATTGAATTAGTAGTAACAATACGGCTCACTCCGGCGGCCAGAAGCCTCTCAAGAGCGCTGTCCAAAAACATGCCGTGCGTGGCGGCGCAGGATACTGATTTTGCGCCCATCTCAAAACATTTCTGGGCGGCGCGAATCATGGTGCCTCCCCCTGCAATTAGGTCATCCACAAGTATTACGTCCCTGTCGCGCACGTCAAAGTCCGCCTCCATTTTCTCAACCGGCCTAAAAGCCCTTGAGCCGGACTCCTCATAGTGCCCCCTCTCTTTTCTCATAAAAAGCCCGTCGCTTCCAACGAGGTATTTTGCGCCCGCGTCCGGGCTAACAACAATTGCGTTCGGGGTGGATTTCCTAAAATATTCCACCAGCCTTGGGCCCATGCACCTGTTTGTAATATCAAGCCCCTGAAAAACCAAATCGCCGGGCTTTTTAAGAAAGTGGCAATCCCACGTGTGGATTTTATTCACTCCATTCTGCTTTAGAAGCCTGATAAGGAGCCTCGCGCTCACAACCTCGCCGGTCAGCCACGCCTTGTCGGCGCGCGCGTAAGGAAGATATGGGATAACTAAGCTGATGTGCTTTGCGCCTGCTTCTCTCGCCCCGTACATAATCTGCAAAAGAGTGACTAAATTCTCGTCCGGATTTGGAAAGAGCCTGTGCACTATGCGCACTTTTTTCCCCTCAAGGTTCTCAATCCCCTCAAGGCGGCAATAACTCTCCCCGTCCGGAAACCTTTTTGTAATCACCGAGGGCGGCGCGATGTCCGCGCAATTCGGGGAGACTATAGATAGCTCCTCAAGATGAAGTTCCTTCTTTCGGCTGCCTGCCATATACCCACACCACTAATATTATGGCTCATACGGCAAATAAAAAGCCGCGCCCCCACCCCCTGCTGCAAAACGAGCCCCCACTCTCCTGCAAAAACAAAACCCTTGCACCCGCTAACTTTTCCGCTTCCACAGCCAAATCTCCCGCATCTTGCCCATACAAGACCGCCGCGCTCTCTTACGCACCCTCCTGCATTTTGCAGCTGTGGGCGCAAAAACCCTAAGTGCCCGCCACCATCCTCAAAATATCGCGCAGCCCCGGCGCAAGCCCGATTATAGTTATCGCAAGAAGCGCCAGCAT
>JAZDKV010000137.1:0-7381 GCA_043802645.1 Microcaldota archaeon
AAATTTAATTTTGCCATGGACTTTTTTGGATGGAAGAATTTTTAGAGCTTTTGAAATTGTTTGGGGCTTTTGGTTTTGGGTTGGGTGAGTTTTGCGACTTGGGGTCTTACGAGGTGGCTTGGGGCTTTAAGCCAGTGGAAAACACCCCTTTGCAAAGGTGCTTATATGCCGGATTTGTTTGTTTATTTGCGGGGGGCTTGTGCCCCCGTGGTTGATGGGCATGTATGATTATATGAGGATGAAGGGAGGGAGAAGGAGAAGTTTTGGGCTGGATTCTTCGGTTTTGTTTAGCCTTAGGGAGGCGGACAGGGTTTTGGGCAGGATTTATAGGCGGAGGGCGAGGGCAACCGCTTATTAAGGTGGGAATTCATACTTCTTTTTGCTATGATGACACCGCTCCAGTATGACTAAATATGATTATCGGAGTAGCTTCTGAGCAAAAAAAAATTGATTGAACTGGCCGGATATGGTTTTATAAGATTCATGCATCTTGGGTTGTTTGGATGGCAAAAACGAAAAAAGAGATGAACAAGAAGGAACCCACATGGTTGAAGACGTGGTGGGGCTTTATGGCTATCCCTACAAAGAAGGAAATCAAAAGCATTGCCAGGTAGTCCCATGCCAGTGGAACTTAGAGGCAATGTTCTCTATTCTCGCCATGATTTTATTAGGGAGATAACTAAGCCTATCGAGCTTGGGTATTATTCCGAAGCTATTTCTAAAATAGATGCAATTATAGATGGCATGCTGGATGGGATTATACATAAACACTACTCTGATGCTAAATGCGCTGAGTTTATTTGGAGATTAGAGAACGCAACAAAAACATTCAAACGGGGGAGTTTGCAGGCGGAAATATTGGCGCAGGAAGATAGGCAAACGGGATTTCCCCCAGTAATTTCTAGGAAATTGTTGGAGAAAATTAAGAATTTCAAGGCTAAACGGAACATGATTTTGCATTCTGAAATTGGCCACTATTCTTTGGTTGAAAAAGATATTGCAAGGTTTAAGGGCGATAATGAAGGATTTCAGCTTTCGGTAAAGGAAGCAGTATTACGCACAATAGACGCTGGGACGGTTGTGATGGGGGAACTGCTTGACATAACTGCAAAAAAATAAAGCGGCTGGGCGAACCTCCTAAAGTCTCAAAGCAGCTTCTGAGCATATAATTTGCAAAATTAATCCCCACTTGTTCTTAGAGCGTGCCGGATTTTATTGCGCTTTTCTTTTTGCCGGGTTTTTTCTGATTCTCGTTAATTTCGTCCTCCGTGGTGCTCTCAGTGCTGGGCGGGGAGTCAAACAACGAGGGGGAAAGTTGGTTTGTGGGGAATTCTTCTTCCCTCGGCTTTTTGTGCAGCTCCTCAAATCTTCTGCAGAAAAAGTCCTTGCGAGCGCCCAACTTCTTCTGCTCGGCTATTTTTTTATCGTCCAGTATTTTTTTTAAGCCTGGTAGCTTCTCCGGATTTGTTTGCCTCTCAAAAAGCGGTTCCGGCCCGTTGGGGCAGTTAGAGTGAAAGGTGGGCTTTTTATAGCTGGAAGGCTGCTCATCATATCTGATTTTGAGTATGGGCATAAAATCGTATAAGTTAGTTATGAATGCAAATTCTTTTATAATTTATACAAGTGAGAGCGGCAGGATGAAAAGGACTTTGGACGCGTACCTCCCATACTGCGGGCAGGCGGCGATAGACGAGATTAGGGCCTTGGCAGACCGGCTTGACGGGCAATCCGTTGTGCATGTTAATTCCACTTTTAACGGGGGCGGCGTTGCGGAGATGCTTGCGGCATACATCCCCCTTCTAAATGATGCCGGAATTGATTCGGAGTGGCGCCTGCTAAAAGGCAACAAGGAGTTTTTCTCGCTTACAAAGAGGCTGCACAATTCCTTGCAGGGGCAGAGGGAAAAATTTAGCAAGCAGGATGAGGAGCTATACAAGCAGGCGCTTGAGGAGAATGCCCATTTTACGCACTTGCACGGCTATGATGCAGTAATTGTGGACGACCCGCAGCCGGCGGGATTTATTGATTTTTACCCGAGAAAACTGCCTTCTTTGTTCAAGCCCATGGCCGGGCTCTCCTCGCTGCGCGAGTGGAGGAAAAAACAGGTGTGGATTTGGAGGGGGCATATAGATTTGAGCCGCCCGTATCCGGCTGCAGTAAAATTCATGCAGCCTTATTTGTCCAAATATGACGCTTACGTGCTCTCCTCAAAAAAATTCAGGAGGCCGGATAAGAAGAAGCCTTATTTCATAATTCCCCCGGCAATTGACCCGCTCTCCGAGAAGAACAGGCCTATGGAGGAGGATGAGATTCATCGGCTTTTATACGAGCACGGGCTTGAGGACGCAAAGCCGATGATTGCACAGGTTTCAAGGTTTGACCCATGGAAAGACCCGCTTGGGGTTATTGAGGCGTTTTTGCGCATACGAAAAAAATTTGACTGCCAGCTTGTGCTGCTTGGAAATTTTGCAACTGATGATGCGCAGGGGCCGCAGACTTACAAAGAAGTGCTTGAGGCTGCGCAGGTGCACAAGGATGTACATATACTGGCGGTAGAATCGGACGCGCTTGTAAATGCGGTGCAAAGAAGGGCGGACGTGGTGGTGCAAAAGTCCATAAGGGAGGGCTTCGGGCTTACTGTTTCGGAAGGCTTATGGAAGGGAAGGCCCGTGGTTGCATCTGCCGTTGGGGGAATAAAACTTCAAATAAAAGACGGGAAATCCGGATATTTGAGCAGTAACGGCAGGGATTTTGAGAGGAAAGTCTACCACCTTTTGAAAAATCCGGCTTTGGGAAGGAAAATGGGGCAGGCAGGATGGGGGAGGGTGCACAGGCATTTTCTTATTACACGGCTTGTGAGAGATGAGCTTTCAATGCTAAATTTGATGCTTGGCTCAAAGCCTTCCTTGCCGCTAAAGGAGGCGGCAAAGATTCTCAAGCTTCCGCTAAACGGGATGCAGATGATGATGCAAATGGCAAGCAAGGCGGTTGCAAACGGGGCGCAGAAGGGGCAGGCTCTGCTGCGGGATTAGGAGCGGGCGATTTTTTGCGCTTTGCTAATTTTTTCTAAAACTCTGAAAATTATTTTCTTGAGCGGCTATTTCCGTCTATTGCCAAGTGGGCAAAATAGGCTATTGCAAATGAGAGGACTACGGGAATGAATAGCTGGTCTGGAAAATAGAATTTTGAGAATATTGTGGCACAGGCTACGATGAGAATTGCCATGAGGTAGGAGTGGAGCATGTTTTTTTCGGGGAACCAGCCGAGGACTGTGCGCACTATTAGGTAGCATATTATGAGAAGGATGAGGGCGGTGCCTGCGTTGCAGTAAGGGCTTAGGCCAAAGATGCCGGTGAGGGAGTAGGTGAGGCTTTCTGTGCACAGGCTGCCGCTTATGTTAATTGATGCCGGGTAGAGGGCAATTACGATTATTGCAAAGAGGAGGATGAAGACTGCTATTGAGTGGAGGGCTTTTTTTATGGAGCCTGTAACTACGTCTATGTCAGGGAAAATCATTCCGGCAAAGAGGGCGTAGATTATAACTATTGAGGCGGAAGGGGAGAAACCGAACGAGGGGGCTGCGAGGTATATGAGGGCTGCAAGGAGGAGAGCTGCGAGGATTTTTTTTCCAGTGAGCATTAACCAGCCGAACATAGGAATAGGCAGGAATCTGAATAATAAAAAGCCAGCAGAAGAAACTAGTCGGGCAATGCCCGGCTGGAAATGTTGGTGATGCACACCGCGGCTTAGTAGAGGACTATTACCGGCTCGGTGTAGTATCTGGCCGAGCCGTATTTTACTCGCTTTTTGACCATTTCGGAGAGGAGCATGTGGGCCTGGTCGGTTGTTTCGTTTAGGTAGCCCAGGCGGAAGTTTAGGCGTATTATGCGGTTTGGAATCATGTGGCGGGTGGACTTTGGAGGGAGGGGGCGGCCTGCGAGAGCCTCTTTTATGATTTCCTCTTTTGAGAAGATTTTTCTTGCAAATACTGTGTAGCCGGAGTTGAGGAAATAGTCAAGGCGGGAGTCTTCTACGAAGACGAGGGAGCTATTTTTTTCCATGAGATTGTCTATGCCAAGCGTGGATTTGAGGAATTTTTCCTGCTCGCAGAAGACTGAAGGGAGGCCCTTGCTTGGGCAAGTAATTAGCTTGGCCTGCTTTTCTGCGCCTTTTTTGGAAATTGCCATGAGGCAGGAGGACAGGTTTTGCAGGGAGGAGAAGCCTGCCTGCAAATCGGTTTTTTCCCCCTCTATTTTATTGAAGTCCAAGTCCTTTGCGGCTATGTGCCAGCCGCCGATTCTTATGTCCGGGCCCATGTAATCTACAGGCTGGACTATGGCGTTCTCAACTTTTAGAAGCTCCAAGACCTGCCTGCGGTGGTTTCCGTCCAGAACTATTTTGTGCTTGTTGTCTATTATTAGCGGGTCTACCAATTTGCCTAAGTTGAGCATGGTCTCGCGAAGGGCGTTTAGGTTGGCCGGGACTGTCTGTTCATGGATTTTGAGAGCGTCTAGGGGAACAATATCAAGGCGTTCTAGTATTTCATCTGAGAGCATGGTACCACGAGTTTTATTGAGGAGGATATTCTTATAAAATCAGCCGGCGCGCGCGGGGGGCGGAGGGCGGAGTTTGGGGCTGGCGGAGTTTGGGGCTGGTGCAATTTGGGGCTGGTGCAATTTGGGGCTGGTGCACTGTTGGCTTGGTTTACGCCGAAAGTTTTGGCTTTGAGGGGCAGGTTTTAAAACCATATATGCTTAGTAGCCTCCATGGACAGGCGCAACATTGTCGGCGCTATTTCAGTCATTTTCTCCGTCACCATGGGGCTTCTGGTAATACTGGGAGCACTCGTGATGATGTATGGAAATTTTGACTTGGGGCTGATACTATTCGTTTTGGGGCTTGTGCTAGTCATATCTAACGAAGGAATTTTGCCGCGCATTACAAAGGCAGGGCCAAAAGAGAACGGCAAGGCAACGGTTGAGGGGCTTATTGAGGAGGTCATGAACCTTGCGGCAATCGGCTATGTGCCTCCGATTATACTTGCGGCTTATTTGTATTTGAGCGGCGCGGAGGACTTGAAGCTGATTATTTTCATGGGGCTCTCGTTTGTAGTGGTTACCATGAAGATTTTTGCAAAAGTGGCTGCCTCAAAACTTACGTATAGGCCGATTGAGGGCGAGGAAATTTATGCCTACAACCCGGACGAGGCAGACGAGAAGGACGAGCCGGGAGTATAGGTTTAATTAGTTTTATGCAATAAACATGGCATGGAAGAAGACAAGGATGAGTTTTTAGAGGATGAAGAAGAGGATGAGCCCGGAATTTAGTTTTGTGCCTATTGGATTACAACATCTTTTCCCATGAATGATTGCAGGGCTTTTGGAATTAGTATTGAGCCGTCTTCTTGGAAATTTTCAAGTATTGCGACCATTGTTCGCCCCACTGCAAGGCCGGAGCCGTTTAGGGTGTGCACGTATTCGTTTTTGCCATCGCGGCGCAATTTTATGTTTGCACGGCGGGCCTGAAAATCTTCGCAGTTTGAGCAGGAGGAGATTTCCCTATAAGTATTTTGTGAGGGCAGCCATACTTCTATGTCATAGGTTTTGCAGGCGGCAAAGCCTAGGTCTCCGGCGCATAGTTCAATTACGCGGTATGGAAGGTTTAGGCCTTTGAGCACTTCCTGCGCGTGCAGGGAGATGTGCCCAAGCTCGTCGTATGAGCGCTCCGGGGTTGTGAATTTTACAAGCTCAACTTTGTGGAATTGGTGCTGGCGGATTATGCCCTTTATGTCTTTTTGGTAGTTGCCCGCCTCTTTTCTAAAGCAGGGAGTGAGGGCGCAGTAGGAGAGGGGGAGGGAGGATTCTTCAAGGACTTCGCCTGCGTGGAGGTTTATGAGCGGGACTTCTGCGGTTGGGATTAGCCAGTAGTCCGTGCCCTCAAGCTTGTAGAGCTCTTCTGAAAATTTTGGGAGCTGGCCGGTTCCTTCCATGGTTTTTGTGTTTACCATATAGGGGGGGAGAATTTCGGTGTAGCCGTGCGAGATGGCGGTTTGGAGCATATAGTAGGCAAGGGCGCGCTCAAGGCGGGCCATGTCTCCTTTGAGGACTGCAAACCTTGAGCCTGCAAGCTTTGCGCCGCGCTCAAAATCAATGCCTAATTTCTCGCCTATTTCGTAGTGGGGGAGGGCCCCTTTCGGGATTTTTGGCTCGCCCCATTTTAGAATTTGCACGTTGTTGGATTCGTCTTTTCCTTTCGGGGCTGAGGAGTGGGGAACATTTGGGACTGTGAGGAGAATTTTCTCCATTTGGGCCTCAAGCTCTTTTTGCTCTGCATCAAGCTCTTTTATTTGGGAGGAGATTTGCTGGGTTTGCCCGATTATGGATTTTGTGTCTTTGCCTGATTTTTTTGCCTCATTTATTTTTTTGGACTGCTCGTTTCGCTCATGCTTTAGCTCCTCGTTTTTGGCCTTTAGCCCCCGCCATCTTGAGTCAAGCTCTATTATGTCTTTTATAGGCTCATCTGATGCGTTTCTTGCCCTTAGAGCCTCATAAAATGGCTTTGGGTCCTGGCGGATTGCGTGTATGTTCAGCATTTTATCCCTTTATGATTTGCACTATTTCATCGGCTATTTTTAATTGTGCTTCGAGCGTGGAGGCGCCTATGTGAGGGGTGAGGAGGACGTTTTCAAGGATACACAGCTCGCCCTCGTATGGCTCGCTTGGGTAGACGTCAAGGGCAGCCGCTGCTATTTGGCCGGACTTTAGGGCGTCTATGAGGGCGGATTCGTCTATGAGGGAGCCGCGTGCGAGGTTTAGAAGATATGCCCCTTTTTTGCATTTTGAGAATTCTTTTTGAGAGAGGATGGGAGGGGCATTTTTTGGGGCTGCCGCATGAAGGGAGATTGCGTCGGAGGAGGAGAGGAGCTCGTCTATGGATTGAATGAATTTGAAGTCCGGAAGATTTTTGCCTTCGCGGTCATGGTATATTACGTTCATGCCTAAGGCTTTTGCTTTTTGGGCTACTGCCTGGCCTATGCGGCCCATGCCTATTATGCCGAGAGTTTTGCCATGAATCTCTTGCCCGGTGCCCTCTTTTTTGGCCCATTCGCCCTCTGCCATTTTTGCATGAAGATAGCCCACTTTTCTCATTGAGCCTATGAGCATGCAAATCGCAAGCTCTGCTACGGCGTTAGTGGAGGCGTTTGGGGTGTTTTTTACCTCTATGTTTTTTGCCTTGCAGGCATCTATGTCTATGTTGTCAAGGCCTACGCCTGCACGGATTATGAGGCGGAGGTTTGGCGCATCCTGCAGGAGGGCGGCGGTTACTTTTGTTGCGGAGCGGACTATGAGGATTTGCGCGTTTGGAATTGCCTCGTGCAGAT
>JAZDKV010000138.1:0-2580 GCA_043802645.1 Microcaldota archaeon
TGACTCAAACAGCATAGTAAATTCTGCGCGGGAGAAAATTATAGAGTCCATAAAGTCAAAATTCCCGCATGTGCGCGCGGCCGAGATATTTACCACGGATACGCACGAGCTAAACGCGGTAAAAGGGGTGTTCAACCCGGCCGGGGAGCAGGACGTTGAGGAACTTGAGGCGCTTGTTCTCGCTTTGTGCAAGAGGGCACATGCGAATTTGTCCGGCGCGCAGTTTGGGATGGTGAAAAGAAGGATTAGGCTCAAAGTTTTGGGGCCATACCAGTCCTCGGAAATAGTTTCCACTTTTAACGCCGTATTTTCTTTGCTAAAAATCGCGGTTCCGGTTGGGGTTGTGGTTGCGGTGGTTGCGCTTTTGTGGCTTTTAACAAAAGTGTAAAGTTGTATCAGCCAGATATACAATTTTCTAGTCTAAGATCGTCCTCCCTTACTATGAAATAATAATTTTGAGAACGACGATAGTCTTTTTGTACTTCAAGCCTATAGCCATCTATACCACTCATGACTGAGTTTACTATATCCTTAGATTTGGCATTTGCATCGGTCCCCTTGCTAAATACGATAAAAGCCTTTGGATTAAATGCCCTTATTTTTGCTAGAATGCCCTCAGTGCATTTATGGGCATCATGGTCATTTTTTATGAAGTTCACATAACGGTCTATATTATTTAGTAGATCCTCTATGTTTCCCTGCAACTCCTTTTCCTCGCTTGTTTCTTCTATGAGAAACATCAGATATTTTTCAATAAGACCGTTTTGAGACAACTCCGCAACGTGCAGCCCGTTTGTATCATACTTGTGAAGAATTTTTGATTTTAGATCATGGAGTTTATTCGGGGATTTCTCTAATGCTTTGAGGGAGAAACCCATCTCGATTTGAAGAAGAAGATCTTTGTCCTTTATATACTCCCTGTATATTTTCCATGCAGGTTTTCTCCGTTGGGTTTTAACAATATCTATTGTTTCTTGATCCTCAATAAAGGCTAAGTCACCTTGTCTAAATTTTTTTATAAGATCTGAGATCTTGCCATCCAGATAGTTTAATGTTGCATTTGTTGCCCCATTGGCGATTGATTTCAATGGATCAGGATCAATCGCATCTTGAGGCATAAGTCCACCTAGATATTCTTATCTCTGAATTCCTCAAGATAAGAGGCGATACTTAGAGGATTATTATCTAGTATGATGGTGCTCCCTGGGAAAATAAGCATGTTTGCTATACTTACATCAACACCCACATACCTGTCCTTTACTCGCTCCCCATGTTCTATTACAAAATCACCTTTAACATCAAAGCCTAACTCCTTTAGAAGACCGATTTTTTGGTCTTTTGATAGATGAGATAACGAGAATGTTTCCATAACAAACCCCACAAATCTTATACGCAAGTCTAATTTAAATTTATGCTACAATGGCCAGTTGCCTAGAGGAAGATTAGAATATCTCCAAATTGAACGCTTCCAAGAACTGGTGAGCCTCTGCGAAAAATTTGCCCGGGAGGGAAAAATTTTGCCAAGGGCAGGCGCACCCGGTCCTTCGGACCGTGGCGGCTCAAATTGCTGCCGCAATTTGACCATTTGAACCTTTTAATTTGCCAAGGGCAGGATTTGAACCTGCAACAAATCGGTCTTCAGCCGATTGCTCTCCCAGGTTGAGCTACCTTGGCATGAACGTGTAGGGGAGTATATGAGCCATTTTCTCTTTTAAATATGCCTTTTTCAGATGAGCGGCGCAATAACAGTTTTTAAATGCCATAACCGTATTTCGCCTATGGGGAATTGGGGTAGAGAGTTCCTTTTTGCTATAGCCATAGTGCTTCTTGCCTCAAGCCTGGCTTTTGCCATTGATTGCGCCGGCTCAACACCCCCCTGCGGCGGCTCAAAACAGTGCTATGGAACAAATGAGATTTGCAGCCAGACCACCGCAGGCTCGTGCGAGTGCGTCCCGGCACTCTGCCCCGCGCCGGGGCAGAAAACTTATTTGGACGCAACTTACACTAATGATAATAATGCGCCGCAGGGGGATTTGGATGCAAGCCTCTATTTCATACAGCCGGACGCAAACGGCATAGGCATGAAAAAGCCGGTTGCAGGCGGCCTCATAATAGTGGACAGCGGGCAGTATGTGCAGGGCTCCATGAATTATGAGCCTTTCTCAACCGGCCCGAATGCAAACAAAGTGTGCAAGGCATTCACGGACCAAAACGGCAATTTGAATATAAAGCTTGAGCACCCGCCCGGAGGGATGCTAATCAGCCACAACATAATTTTCTGCCCGTATGTGGACACAAGCGTTGAGGGCCAGAAAGATTTGGCAATTTGCGCAAGGCTCGCGGATGAGAACGGCCAGGTATATGGCAGCGTAGATTATGCTGATATCCCGGATTGCGATAGCTCTTGGGGCGCACAGGGCTCTTTGCAGATAATGATAAACGGAGCGCAGCAAAATATGTGGGACGCCCTTGCCCCGTCTGAAACTTCGGTAAGCGCGTCCAATAGCAACCCTCCGCAGGCGCAGGTAACTTTTTGCTGGGCACTTGCGCTTGTCTTCGGCCTTTTGCTCTCCGCCTCAT
>JAZDKV010000139.1:0-7334 GCA_043802645.1 Microcaldota archaeon
CACTTCCGTGACTACGTATTATTTCTACGGAGAAATACAGTAGGCTTGGCGGGGGGTTTGGGGTGAAAAATTTGGAATCAAAAATTATTATGGCCGCATCAGTCTTCGTTCTCTTTGCCCTGCCTGCCTTTGCCGGAGTGGCGGACTTTGGCCCGAAAAAAAATATTCTCATCCTAAACTCCGCAAATTATGAAGATGCCGCCTGTGCCGCCGCCTACTCCGCCCAAAACGGCTATGATTTTGCGTTCATCATCACCCCGACACACGGGGAATACTGGCTCTCATTGCTCTCAAACTCACAGGACAACGTGGAATACTACCAGTCCTCAAATCCGGTGCATGCGCCCCTAGGCGGCAAATTATCCGCCCTCTCAAGGCTAAACATAAAAGTGCACAATAGCCCGGACCCGTGCTCAGAGTTTGCTGCCATGCAGAATTCAGCCAGCGCAATAGTAGTGGGCAGGCAAAGCGGCCCGGAGGCAATATCCGCAGCGTCGTATGCCGCAATCAGCGGCGCAAGCTTATACTTCGCAGACGGGGCAAATGCGGACGTTGTGGTGTCAGAGCTTGCAGGCATGAAGCAGAGCGTTCTTGTTTACGGCTCAATTGCAAATTCGGTTTCAGAGCAGGAGCTTGCGGAAGTGAGCTCAATAAATTCGGGCTCAATTTATCTTGACAACGCCAAAATGCTCTCCCTATATGCGCAGCTCAAAGCCCCTTCTCAGGCAATTTTTGCATCCGGCAAGGAATTTGAGGCGGAAATGATTAGCAAAGACTATCCGGCCGCACTGGTGGGAAGGACCGAGCCAAGCCAGAATCTTCTTGACTGGATAACATCAAGCGGCGTAAAGAGCGGCCTTGTATTCTCCGGAGATGCCGATATCTCCGCATCAATAGCAACAATCAAGCGCGAAACCGGGCTGCCCGTGTTTGCAAAGCTCGGGCAGGGCTTTGCGGGAGACTCGCAGATGCAGCCGCTTGCAATGTTGCCTGTGCCATCCAAAAATGTAATGCTTAGCGTGAACCTTGGCAAATATTCAACCAAGAGCGGCGCGTTTGAATTAAGCGTGAAAAATACCGGCGAGAGCGTCGCATATGTGCGGGCTGCAGCCTCTCTTCCAAGCGGCGAGCTTGGCTCAAGCCAGCTTGTGAAAATAGAGCCATCGCAGCAGGCAACCCTTGAAGTTCCCCTGGCAATAGCCGCAACTTCCGGCAGCATAAACCAGGCGCAATTCCAGATTTATTCCGGCTCAGACCAGTATGTTACTGAGAGCATAGACGCAATAACTTTCATGGATATACCAATTGATGGGCAAACCGGCGGCATGAGCCTGATAACAAATTATACTGAAGGCCTCAAGAACCCGCAGGAGTATGCACAGGCGCAGGGGGAGCTTGCAATTTCATCCGTGATAGCCCTTGTCCTGATGCTTGTGGCAGCATACCTGTTTATGCACAAAGACAAACGGGGTTCCCACGTTGTCCTCTCCAAGGGGACCCATCACTCCCATTCACACTGGGGACGGAGGAGAAGCTGATTGTCTAAATTCCTTGTGGCATTTTTGGCGCTTGCGCTCGTGCTTGCCGCATGTTTTAGCGAGGCATCCTCGGCGTCGGTGGCATCCGAGGGCGGCAACATTACCCAAGCGAACTTTAGCCTCGTGCAGCATTCAGATGTTTGGAAAGTGTTTTGGGGCAATCAGAATTCATCCGTTTCAAGCGCAAGCATAAGCGTCTCAAATGAGACTGCCACGAACATTTCAAACGCAACCCGCTCCCTGCAATTTCCCTCTACCTACGAGTACTATATAATCTCAGACGTCTCAAACCCGTTCACCGGCTCGTATGCGGCCGCAACCACTTCGGAATTTGATTCCCATTTCGGGATTAGCGGATACGAATCCTCCCAGTACGTGTTCTCCTCCACCTCGACCTTCAACATATACACGGACTCGTACGGCACATATTCAAGCCTCAGCCTGCCTACTCTCTACATGTCCGGAGAGTATTCAAACGGCACACCCTACTCCAATGCCTTCCGGGAAGGAGTGGCAAAGGCCGGCTCCAACTTAATATTCATAGTTCCGGTAAGCTCCTATTACGGTGCAAACGGCGAGGATATAGATTACCAGTTTGCAGTCCCGTATGAAATTTCATCCTCAAATACGTTCTACCTTTTCTCGGTAAGCACGCCTCTCTCAAACAGCACTCCTGCAGCCCAAGCCTCCCAAACCCAAACAACCGGTTCCACACTGCCCGTGGGATTTTCATGGTCATATGACGGGGTGGCGCTTACAATACTCACCGAAGCGGGAGCGTCAATATCCGCCCGCGACGAGCTTGGGGCATCATATAGCGCAACCGCGGATAGCAACGGGAGATATTCGTTTAAGGCCCCTGCCGGATACAGGTATTTCATAAGCATCACAAAAGAGGGCTTTAGCCCCGCCAGCGGGAGCATCTATATCCCAGTTCCAACCGTAAAAGTAGACTCGCAAAACGCATCAAACCAAACAGGCCAGGCTCCAAAAGATGCGGTTATACTCAAAGACACCGACACGGGCACCATCCTGTGCGTAGGCTCCGACTGCTATGCTCCGGAGAACGGAGATAGCCTCAAATCCGTGGAAGCCCTCTCCGAACTTTCTTGCAGCGGCACAATATGCCGCTTTGTAGGAATTTCCGAGGCGGAATTTGTAAGCAAATACAACCTTAGAAAAATCCCAATCACAAGCCCTCCGCCGCTCTCAGGCAGCCCGCCGGTCTTTGATTTCGGGCAGTTCTTTACAACCGTGGGCCAGGAGATCTCCTCCGGCCTTGGCAGCTCCGCAGCCCTTCCCGACCGCGAGCGAAACCTCTTTCTCTACGTATTCACCTTTTTTGCAGTAATTGCAGTCTTTGTATATGCGCTAAAGCGCCATTCCGGAAGGAAATTTAGCGGCGGCTACGATTGAAGGGGCAATTGCAAACACCTGCTTCCCCTTCACCCCTCTCATAACACCAGCTTCGCGCATAATGCTCGCATGCACAGCCTGCTCGCATCATGCGCTCACTTTACTGTTTTCTTCTGCACATTCACTTGCACGCGTTATATCTCCTTGAAGGGGCAATTGCAAACACCTGCTTCCCCTTCACGCTCTGTTTGCCATATTATATTAACCTTAGATTCCTTCCAGATCTTCCCTGCTCAAATTGATAACTGCCATGAGTTCTTTGAGAGTTCCCCTCCTTAATTCCTGCCTGTGCACTGGGATAGTAACTCGCCGCCCGCTCGCAAGATGCCTAAGTTGGTAGTGGCTACCCGAAATCCTGTCAATGCAGAACCCCCTTTTATTGCATAAGTATCTGACAAGAGCTTTTGCTTTTATGCAAGGCAATTTACGGGGCATTAAATGACCCTATAGTGAAATAGACTCTATCCGAATGCCTTTGCCACTTTTTGCAAGAGCATGGAATTTGCGCGTTTCCTCGGCAACTGATTCTACATAAAGCCTTATGGCATCCCTGATATTTTTCATTGCCTCTTCTTTGGTGTCCCCGTCGCTTATGCAGCCGGGCAGCTGGGGGACAATAGCAACATAGCCCCCATCTTCCTTATCCTCCTTCAGTATTACGGAATATTTGATTGCCATAGCTAAACCTCTCTTTATACCAATATAAACTTGACTCCGAACCGCCGTGGAGGGCGCAATTGTTTAATAAATACTGCTTGAGTCCTTCTTGCATGGCAGTATCCCCAATTGATTCAAGGTATAAAACCGAGATGAACTCGCTTTTTGACGAGAAGAAAAAGCTTGAGCTTTGGATGGAAGTAGAAGCCGCACTGGCCCGTGCGCACGAAAAACTCGGGCACATACCGCAAGGGAGCGCTGATGAAATAGCTGCCGGCGCAAAGAAGGTTGAACTTGCGCGTGCAAAAGAAATTGAGGATGAAATCCACCATGACCTAATGGCCATGGTGCGCGCCCTATCCGAGAAATGCGGCAAATCCTCAGCCTATGTCCATTTGGGCGCAACAAGCTATGATATAGAAGACACCGCCCTTGCAATGCAAATGCGCGACGCCGGCGGGCTTTTGCGCTCGCGCCTTGAGCAGGCCCTTGACGTCCTGCAAAATCTTGCAAAGGAGAAAAAAAACCTCGTGTGCGTCGGGAGAACCCACGGCCAGCACGCGGTGCCCACAACTTACGGGATGAAATTCGCCCTCTATTATGACGCTCTTAAGCGAAACCTCATGCGCCTTGACAACGCAATTTCCCAAATTTCCTACGGGAAAATGAGCGGGGCAGTAGGCACAATGGCAACCTTTGGCGAGGACGCCATAAAGCTCCAAGAGCTTGCAATGGCGGATTTGGGCCTCAAGCCAGCCCCCATAACCTGCCAGGTAATCGGGCGCGACCGGCACGCATACATGATTTTCTGCATAGCCCTTATTGCCTCCTCAATTGAGCAAATCGCAAAAGAAATACGCAATTTGTCGCGAAACGAAATACTTGAGGTGGCGGAAGGCTTTTCCAAAAAGCAGGTCGGCTCATCCACAATGCCGCAAAAAAGAAACCCGCACAAATCCGAGAGGCTCTGCTCCCTTGCCCGCCTTGTGCGCTCAAACGCATCCGTCGCGCTTGAGAACATCCCACTTGAGCATGAGCGCGACCTCACAAATTCCGCAAACGAGCGTTTTATCATCCCCGAATCATTCATCCTCTGCGATTACATGCTTTTGCAGGCGCACAAAGTCCTTAGCGAGCTTGAATTTTTTGAGGAAAACATAGAGCAAAACCTGCAACTCTCACAAGGCGCCATAATGGCCGAGCGCGTGATGATTAAGCTGGCCGAAAAAGGCATGGGCAGGCAGGAGGCGCACGAGCTTATGCGCGAGGCGGCAAAAGAGGCATTTTCACAAAAAAAGCACTTAAAAGAAATTCTCTCGCACCATGAGGAGGCCTCAAAATACCTAAGCGAGGCGGAACTTGAGTCCCTTTTTGAGCCAAAGACCTACATCGGCAAGGCAGGCGAGATAGTAAAAAAAGTAATCGGGGATGATTAGATGCTCTCTAAATCCGACCCTCAAATTTGGGAACTCTACTCAAAAGAGTGGAGGCGGCAGGAGGAAGGGCTTGAGCTCATACCTTCCGAGAACTATGCTTCTTTGGACGTAATGGCGGCGGCAGGAGGCATACTCACAAACAAATATTCCGAAGGCTATCCCTTCAAGCGCTATTACGGCGGAAACGAATTCGTGGATGAAATAGAAAGCCTCGCAATAGAGCGGGCAAAAAAGCTCTTTGGCGCAGAGCATGCAAACGTGCAGCCCCATTCCGGCTCATCTGCCAACATGGCAGTCTATTATGCCCTCCTTGAGCACGGCGACACGATAATGGGCCTAAACCTCTCAGAAGGCGGCCACCTTACGCACGGCCTGGCGGTAAATTTTTCCGGCAAATACTACAACGTTGCCCCCTACGGGGTAGATGCAAAAACCCATCTTCTTGACTATGATAAAATCGCAGAAATCGCAGACAAGCGCAAGCCCAAACTTATAATTGCAGGCTACACTGCATACCCCCGCACTATTGATTTTGCGCGCTTTAGAAAAATCGCGGACTCGGTAGGGGCATATTTGCACGTAGACATGGCGCACATAGCCGGCCTCATCTGCGGCGGGGCGCACCCTGACCCGATGCCATACGCCCACGTGGTCTCAACTACCACCCACAAAACTTTGCGCGGCCCGCGCGGGGCGATGATTTTATGCAAGGAAGAATTTGCAAAGCAGATAGACAAGGCGGTCTTTCCCGGCCTTCAAGGGGGCCCGCTTGAGAACATGATTATGGCGCGCGCAGTCTGCTTCAAGGAGGCAGCACAGCCCTCATTCAAGGATTACGCGCACCAAATAGTCAAAAACTCAAAGGCGCTTGCAAAAGCCCTTAGCGATTCCGGCTGCATCCTAATAAGCGGGGGAACAGACAACCACCTCATGGTCATGGACGTGCGCAGTTTTGGCATAACCGGCAAAGAAGCCCAAAACTCGCTTGATGAAGCCGGAATTACCACTAACAAAAATACAATTCCAAACGACCCGCAAAGCCCTTTTATCACCTCCGGCATACGCCTCGGGACTCCCGCAATAACCACGCGGGGAATGAAAGAGGGGCAAATGGGCGAGATAGCCTGCCACATCTGCGACGTTTTGCACTCGCCGCAGGATGCGCAAACAAAAAAGGCCACAAAGAAAAAAGTCGCAAAGCTTACCAGCGAATTTGAAATTTACCCCAACCTAATCAAGTGATTTTTATGGCAACCCTCCTTGATGGAAAAAAATCATCCGAGAAATGGCTTTTAGAATCCGCAGCGGAGGTGAAAAAGTTATCCGGCGCCCCATGCCTTGCCCTCGTGCGGGCAGGCGATGACCCCGCGTCGGCCATTTACCTTGCAAAAAAGAAAAAGGCGTGCGAGAAAGTGGGGATCAAATCGCTTCTCTTTGAATTTGCCGCCGGAACTTCGCAGAAAAAAGTCGTTGAAAAAATAGAGGAGCTAAATTCGGACATTTCAGTGCACGCAATACTCGTGCAGGTGCCTCTGCCTAAGCAAATAGACCCTATCGCCCTGCAGGAAAAAATCGCGCCGCTAAAAGACGTGGACGGCTTTGGCCCCTACAACATGGGCAGGCTCTTTATGGGCAAGCCGCAAATTTGCGCGGTAACCCCCGCCGGGATTATGCGCCTGCTCGCAGATTACAAGCTTAGCGTGCGGGGAAAAAAATGCGTAGTAGTGGGTCGCTCAAACATAGTCGGAAAGCCCCTAGCGCTTTTGCTTTTAGCGCAGGACGCAACCGTTTCAATCGCGCACTCAAAGACAAAAGATTTGGCGCGCGAGTGCAGGGATGCGGACTTTCTTTTTGTAGCCGCCGGAAAAGCCGGCCTTGTGCGCGGGGATATGATAAAGCCGGGGGCCGTAGTCGTGGATGTCGGGGTAAACCGCTGCGGCCCGTCCGAGTGCAAGAGCGAGCCTGAAGAAGGGGATGAAAAACCATCCAGAGGAAAAATTTCCGGCGGTACGCCAGCCTTCGGCCGCCTATCGCCAACCTCCGAACTGGTTGGCGACGTGGATTCTGAGTCCGCAAAAAAAGTTGCATCATACATCACCCCTGTTCCCGGAGGGGTCGGCCCGATGACCATAGCCTCCCTCATTGCAAACACAACCATCGCCTACAAGCTGCAAAACGGGGATTGAATGCCCTTCTCATACGAGGATGCCATAAATGAGCTTAGTGCAATTTCAAAGTCCGGCTCAAAGCCCGGCCTTGAGAGGGTGCAAGAGCTTCTTTCACTTCT
>JAZDKV010000140.1:0-4506 GCA_043802645.1 Microcaldota archaeon
TGCAAATGAGAGCATTGCGGCATAAGCCCAAGGCTCAATTTTCTTTATGAGCAAAACCGCCATAGCGCCAAAAGAGGTAGCAGAAGCAACAAGCAGGGCCCCCAAAACTGCACCCGTGAAGTTATCCATTCAAAACTTATCCAGTGCCCAAATTAAAAAGCCGCCTGCGAACTATAACCCGCTAAAGCAAGCTACAAAATCGCATTAAACAAAAGCCCGATCAGAAGTATGCCGGCAGAAATAACAAGCACAAAAGCCGCCAATAATTTCGGCTTTAGCACTCTCTTTAGTATAATCATCTCCGGTAAAGACAAAGCCGTAATGCTCATCATAAAAGCCAAAGCCGTGCCGACCGCCATGCCCTTGCTCATAAGCGCCTCAATAATCGGAATGGTTCCTGCAGCATTTGAATATATGGGCACACCTGCCAAGACCGCCACAAAAACCGCAAAAGGGTTTTGCGGCCCTGCAAAAGAGGCGAAGAAATCCATCGGCACATAACCATGTATGAGCGCCCCAAGCCCTATGGCCAGAATAATATACTGCCATATTCCAGAAACAATATCTCTGGTCTGCAATTTTGCAAATTCAATCCTGTCCGCCCAGCTTCTAATTTTTGCGCCCTTCCAGCCGCCCCATGCGTTTTCCTTGCCGAACTTGCGCACCTCTCCCTCCATTCCCATTCTTCCTATTATAATTCCGGCAAAGGTAGCCACTACAAGCCCGGAAACTATATATATTGCGGTAATTTGCCAGCCCACAAGCCCAAGCAAAAGCGCAATTGCAATCTCATTTACCATAGGGCTTGAAATCAAAAATGAAAAAGTAATTCCAAGAGGCACGCCCGCCTCAAGAAATCCTATAAAAATTGGCACGGCCGAGCATGAGCAAAACGGGGTAGGCACTCCCAGAAGGGCGGCAAGCAAATTCCCCCACCCCTCCGCCTTTTTCCCAAGGATTTTTCGTATTTTCCCCCGCGTGATAAATGTCCTCAAAATGGAAACCAAAAAAACCATAACCACAAGAAGCAAAAATACCTTAATTGTGTCGTAAATGAAAAAAGAAGCCGAGTCCGCCCCGGCTCCAGAGAGCCCAAGCGCCCCGCTAACAAATGAGGAAATAAACTGCTCAAAAATATCCATCTAAATCCCCTTTGCATCCTCAATTAGCTTTGCTATTTTCCTGCTTTTTACAAAATAAATTGACTTTATGCCCTCTTTTCTGTTGCCTATAATCCCAAGCTCAAAGAGTTTTTTTAGCTGCAAGGAAATTGTCGGCTGCGCCCGCCCGACCAAAGAAGGAAGGCGGCAGGCGCACTGCTCCCCTTTTAGCAGAATCTTCACTATCTTCAGCCGCGTCCCATCCGCGAGGGCAAGGAATACTTTTTCTTCTCCCATGAACTATTTATGTTCCTAAATATTTATAAACATAAATATCAACGAAAAAGCCAGGCGTCCAAAAACTGCAATCCATGCTCCTGTGCCAGCCCTGCAAAAAATCAGCAAAAACAAAAAAAAGCGCAGGCTAAAACAGACGAAAAATCAAAATATGCCCCTATGCAAAAAACTTCCTCTTCTCATCATGCAAAATCAGGGCGGCAAATCCGCCGCCAAGCGCCGTCTGTATCTGCAAAATCCCCATGGCGGCCAAAAGCGCGCCCGGCACAATTCCAAACGAGAATAAAACATATGCGCTCGCAAACAAAAATGCCGATTTCAAAATAGCCCCCACAACAAGCGCAAGCGCCTTGTTCATTTTCTTCCATAGAGCCAGCCCTTTAATAGAGAGCACCAAAATCGCATTTCCCGCCCATATAAACGGCACCATATATACAAGCGAGGGCGTAAGCCCCCCGAATATAACTCCCGCAAACAATACTCCTATGCTTGGCAGCAAAATTACGGGCAAAATCTTCCAGCCCTTCATATTAAGCGCCCCCAAAACAAGGGCAAAATTCACAATGCTCCCGACAATTAGCTGCGGCTGCGCAAGAAAAAAAGGCACAAAAAAAGCCAAAATAGAGTAAACCATAAGCTCCATATTCTCCTGCACCAAAGAGAGCTCATACTCGTTTAAGCCAACATATTTTCCATAGTCCCAAAAGGCATATTGCTCATCCATGCAAACTCCACAATAACAAATCTTATATAATCTGCCCGCAAGCCTTTGTTTGAGGACGCAAATGGGCGAGGCAAAACAAGAAAACAAAAAAGAAATTTCATCCGCTTCCAGCCAGCCTGAAAACTTCCCAAAACCTTCATCCGCCAAGCCGCAACAATCGAATGCCCCCTCTCAAGCCCCGCCTGAAAACTTGCAGCCTCCAAATTCGCCCGCGCAAATTCCATCCGCCGACCTCCAGCCCATAAAAGCCCCTCCTCCAAAAGAGCCGACTCCCGCCTTCATAAAAAAAATAGAAAAAATAAACAAGGAAAACCCCTGCCTCATCCATGACATTTCTTCCTGTGTGCGCTGCGGGCGCTGCGCCATAGCCTGCCAGAAAATACAGGGCCTCTCCCCCATGGAATTTGAAGAAGGGAGCCACCGCTGGAAATTCTGCCCCACCATAAGCCATAGTGAAAATGCCGCCTTCTGCGTCTATTGCGGCCAGTGTATTCTTGCCTGCCCAAACGGCTCAATAAAAGAAAAAGAGCACATAAACGAGGTAAGAGCCGCAATTTCAGACCCCTCAAAAATAGTAATTGCCCAAACCGCCCCGGCCGTTCGCGCCTCTTTGGGCGAAACCCAGGGAATGCCCGCAGGCTCGCTCATCACCGGCAAAATGGTTGCGGCCCTGCGCCGCCTCGGCTTTGACAAAGTAATGGACACTGCCTTTGCGGCAGACCTCACAATCATGGAGGAGGGAAACGAATTTATAGGGCGCCTTGAGAAAAACGAAAACCTCCCCCTCATAACCTCCTGCTGCCCCGCGTGGGTAAGGTATGCGGAGAAATTCTTTCCCCAAATGCTCCCAAATTTAAGCTCCTGCAAAAGCCCGCACCAAATGTTTGGCGCAATTGCAAAAACCTACTATGCAAAAAAGAGCAATTTAGACCCAAAAAACATAGTAGTCGTCTCAATTATGCCCTGCATAGCAAAAAAGTTTGAGTGCTCGCGGCCAGAAATGAATTCTTCAGGGTACAAAGACGTGGATTATGTGCTCACCACCCGCGAGCTTGGCAAAATGCTAAAAGAGGCAAATATTGAGCTGCGCGCCCTCCCCGACGAATTCTTTGACCACGCAATGGGCGCGGCTTCGGGCGCGGGCACAATATTCGGCGCCTCCGGCGGCGTAATGGAGGCTGCCCTGCGCACAGTCGCAGACAAATTGGATACTGCCGAGCTTCCAAAAATAGATTACGAGCAGGTGCGCGGCATGGATGGCACGCGCACGGCAACAATTGAAATAAACTCCAAAAAGATAAATGTGGCAGTAGTCCACGGGCTAAAAAATGCAAAGGCCCTTTTGGAAAAAGTTCAAAGCGGGGAGCAGAAATTGCACTTCATAGAAATAATGGCCTGCCCCGGAGGCTGCATAGCCGGAGGGGGGCAGCCAATTCCGACAAACCCCGAAATAGTGAAGAAAAGAGCCGCAGCCCTCTATCACCAAGACCTGATTTTGCCCCTTAGAAAATCGCACAAAAACCCAGAAATAATCGCCCTCTATAATGAATTTTTGCAAACTCCGGGGTCGGAAAAAGCGCACAAACTTTTGCACACGATTTATGCAAAAAGGGAGAATTAAACAGGCCCGTCCAAAACACACATTTATATATCATTTTGATACCAATATAATATGGTAATGATATGGAAATGGTAGTACGGTTTAAGGGAATTACCCAAAACATCCTTGACATCCTTGTAGCCGAAGGCTACTACAAAACAAAATCCGAGGCAATCCGCGCTGGGGTTTTGAGCCTTGCAAAAGAATACAAGATTCTTGAGAAGGCGCGCGATGATTTTGAGGTCCGCCCGGAATATCTTGAATACTTAAAGAAGGCAAGGCAGCAAAAAGCCAAAGGCCACAAATCCGTTGATGAATATTTCAAGGGGCTCTAGTTATGCCAGACCCATATGAGTATGATACCCTGCCATCTTTTGACAAGAAGGCAAAAAAATACCTCAAAAAAGACGAGCTTGCAAAGCAGAGGGTAAAAAACAAGGTAAAAGAAATCCTCAAAGACCCGCACCATTACAAATCCCTCTCAAATGAAATGAAAGGCCTGCGAAGGGTGCATGTGGGCTCATTTGTCCTCATCTTTGAAATTGATGAGAAGAGGCGCGCAGTCATATTTGTAGATTACGAACACCATGACAAAGTATACAAAAACTGAAAGCGCATTTAACAAAAAAGGAGAATGCGTCCGGCGGGATTTGAACCCGCATTACTAGCTTGGAAGGCTAGAGTCCGAACCAGGTTGAACGACAGACGCTTGAAATTATTTGAGCACAGGGAAATATAAGCGCTCACTATTTTCATTCCATCCCCAAATCTGGCGGTGCTTCTTC
>JAZDKV010000141.1:0-4567 GCA_043802645.1 Microcaldota archaeon
AAGAAAAAAATAGATTCAATATTGTCCGAGTACAATTCAAAGAAGCTCTCAATAGCCACTCTGTGCTCGCACAGCTCCCTGCAAATTTTCTACAATGCAAAAAAGGAGAAGCTGCACACAATAGGCATTTGCACAAACCCGCAGCAGAAAAAAATGTACGAGGCTTTCCCAAATGCCGCGCCCGACGAGCTCATTGAGATTGATTCCCCGCACGACATTGCAACAGACGAGCTTGTCTCAAAAAACGCCCTCATAGTGCCCCACGGCTCATTCGTGGAATATTTCGGCAAGGGGCTTGATGATTTTGAAGTGCCTGTTTTTGGAAACCGCAAATCCCTCATGTTTGAGCGGGACCGGCGAAAAATGTATGACTGGATGAGAAAGGCTGGGCTTAGGGTGCCGGCAGTTTTCAACCCGGAGAAAATAGACCGCGCCTGCGTTGTAAAGCATGCGGGGGCAAAAGGCGGGCACGGATATGCCATAGTGCACTCAAGCGAGGAATTCCACGAGAAATTCCCCGATGCCACCGAGGTAATGATTCAGGAATACCTTACGGGTGTGCGCGTGTATCCCCACTATTTCTACTCTCCCCTCTCCAAAGAAGGCTTTAGGGCGTCCGAGGGGCATCTTGAGCTTTTATCAATGGACCGCCGCTTTGAGTCAAACATAGACGAGAGCTACCGGACAATGATGGCGGGAGTGCCCATAAAGCCCTCATTTACAGTCGTAGGAAATGAGCCAATAGTTTTGCGCGAGTCCCTTCTTGCAGACGTTTTGGACATGGGCAAAAGCGTGGTTGAGGCCGCGGACAAGCTCTTTGGCGGCATGCCCTGGCCTTTCTGCCTTGAGCTTATAATTGACGAGGATTTGCAGTTTTCAGCCTTTGAGATTTCGGCAAGAATAGTGGCGGGCACAAACATTTATCCAAAAGGCTCCCCCTACTCGCTCTATGCGCATGATGAGGCCATGAGCACTGCAAGAAGAATAGCGGTTGAGGCAAAAGAGGCGGCAAAGAAAAAGAAGCTTGCAAAAGTCTGCTATTAATTTTCTAGCTCCACTTTTGCAATTTGCCTATTTCTCATTTGCCTTTAGACTATAATCTTCAGCTCCTTTCCTATTTTCTCAATTTTCCCAAGGGCAAAGTCCAAATTCTCCTTGGAGAAGTCCGCCCTTATCTGGGTGCGTATTCTCGCCTTGCCTTGCGCAACCATGGGGTAAACTATGGGCAGGGCAAATATCCCTTCCTCAAAGAGCCTCTTTGAGAAGAGCTTTGCCTTGGGCGAATCGCCAATCATTATAGGAATAATCGGAGTGCCCGTTTTTCCCGTGTCAAAGCCCATGGACTTTAGCTTTTGCTTGAAATAGTTTGTGTTCTCCCACAATTTCTTTACAAGAGAATCATCATTTTCCAAAAGATTTAGCGCAGCCGTGCAAGCAGCGGCAGTTGCGGGCGGGGCGGAGCCTGAGAGCAAATAAGTGCGCGCCTTATTGTGCAAATATTCCTTCATTACAGAGGAGCATGCCACAAGGCCCCCCACCACCCCAAACGCTTTTGAGAAGGTGCCCATTTCAGCCTCAACTTTTCCCTCAACCTTGAAGTGGTTTACAATTCCCCTTCCGTGGTCGCCGAGCACCCCGTCCCCGTGCGCGTCATCCACATGGATAAATACGTTCTCATACTGCTCTTTCAGCTTTACGATATCTCCAAGCGGGGCTATGTCGCCGTCCATTGAAAATACGCCGTCAGTAATTATGTAAATCATCCTATAATCCTTCTTTGAGGACTCGTCTAGCACGCGGGCCAAATCTTGCGTGTCGTTGTGCTTGTAAATCGCCTTCTGGGCCTTTGTGAGCCTTACCCCGTCTATTATGGAGCCGTGGTTTAGCTCGTCTGAAATTATCAAATCCCCCTCCGTGAGGACTGCCGGGATAGTGCCCGCGTTTGCGGCAAAGCCCGTCTGGAAATAAATGGCGTCCTCTGTGTGCTTGAATTTTGCAATTGTGGCCTCAAGCTCGGTGTGCAAATCCATAGTCCCGGAAATGGCGCGAACCGAGCCGGAGCCTGCGCCGTATTTTTTGGTGGCCTCAATAGCCGCCTCTTTGAGCTTTGGGTGGTTTGAGAGGCCCAAATAATTGTTCGTGCCAAACATTAGCACTTCCTTTGAATTTACAATTGCCTTCGGGCCGGAATTTGACTGCAGCTTGTAAACTTTCCAGTCAAGCTCTTTTTGCTTGATGTCATCCAAAATCGGCTTTAGAATATCGTCCATTTTAGGCATAATTTCCACCGTAGGGTGGGGGAACGCCGAAATTTATAAATGCACGGCGTAAAGGGGGAAAAAATTCGTTGATAATCTAAAACCGGGGGCCAATTGCCAACACCCGCTTGCCCCCTTAGGTTAACCCCCTCCCACAACACCCATTGCCCGCAGAAACAACCCGCGTGGCAGCCAACACTTAAATAAAAGTCCGGGCATAATTAGCCATATAACCCAGTGGAAAATACCCCTTTGCAAAAATTGATTATTATGGCATGTTTAGCCGAACACATGAAGCACGCACTTTCCTTTTCCTCGTCAGAGGAGGTATCGACAGCCCTTGTGCGGGAGAACTCGCACATAGAGCGCATAAGTTTGCAGGGAGAGCAAAACCTCCTCTTCTCAGACGAGAAATACTGCATAGGCTACAAAACGGATGCGGACGAATATAAGCCCTGCAGGCACGGGGCAGCGCATGTGCGCCAGTGCCCAAGCTGCGCCGCCCGCGACGTGGCAAGGGTATATACGGTTGGCGATTTTTCGCTTTATCCCCATCTAAAAGACACTCTGGATACTGAGAAATATATCATATATTTGGCCCAGTTTGGAACAGACATTACTAAAGTCGGCCTAACGCGCCGCTCAAGGTACAAAAAAAGGTGGAGGGAGCAGGGTGCGGACTTCGCGGTAGCCCTCCTTGAGTTTGACGGGCCGGACAACGCTTATCCTGCCGAGCAGTATTTGCAAAACCTCTTCGGCTTTAGAAATTCCGTGCAGGCGAGGCAGAAAATAAAGCGCATTAGCTTTGATTGTAAAAAAGCAAAGAGCGTGCTTGAGTCCGCGATGCTAAAAGTTACTTCCTCCCCACAGGTTGAGCCTTACCTCACCGGGGAGCAAATAGAAGATTTGTCCTCATATTATCCACAGGTGAAAAATCCGGACCTCGTGGATTATGTGCAGGGAAAAGTTCTTGGGGCAAAAGGCCACTGGCTATTTTTTGAGGGAGCCTCAGGCCTCCACTATGCCTGCAACATGAACGGGCAAATAGGGAAATTTTTAGAAGAGAAGAAAAATGGCGGCCTATTCTAGGAAGCCGGCACGCCTTCTATTTCCACTCTTTTTCCTGCACCCCGCAAACCAAATTCTCATGCCTTGCGCGGGCAAAAAAGTAGCTTGAGAGGCGGTTCATATACACAAGGACAGGCTTTAGCCCATCCTCCCCTATCTCCTGAACCCTCCTCTCCGCCCTGCGTGCAACTGTTCGTGCATGGTGCAAATAGGCGGCAGACGGGCAGCCGCCCGGCAAAATGAAATTTTTCAGCTCCGGCAGGCTCGCATCAATCTCATCTACCCATCTCTCAAGCTTTTGCACCCTTCCCTCAAACTCCGCGGCTTTTCCCCCTTTATAATATCCGGAAATTATGGAGCCTGCCTCAAGCAAATCCCGCTGTATGTTTGAGAGCTGCTCGTCCTGGCCCATCTTTGCTTTTGCAATTCCAATGGTTGAGGATAGCTCATCAAGAGTCCCCACTGCCTCAAAGATTATGTGGCTTTTCGGGTGCCTGCTCCCGTCTCCAAACGAGGAGCTTCCGTCATCCCCGTTTTTTGTATAAGACCTTGCCATGCACATATTAGCAAATCGCTAGCTTATATTTTTTGCCGCAAAAGAAAATAGCCATGGACAAGAGATTTAACCCGGTTTTCTCAATAGCTGCAATGTTTGCAATTACCCAGATTATCGGCCTTGCAGCAGGAATTCTCCTTCTGACTACCGCCTCGCACGACCCAAACGTCCAGTACCTCTCGGTTTCTCCAATAGAGGATGCAAACAGCCCCCTAAACGCCCTCTTCATGATAGGCTACGTGCTTGTGGGGGCAGGAGGCGCCCTTCTTATAATGAAATACTTTCGCGCCAAAATACTCTTTCGCCTCCTTGAGCTCTGTGTTGTGGGCGCAACCGTGTCCGTCCTCTGCTTTGCTTTTATCTTCGCGTTCTCCGGCCTTGATTTCTTCACAGCTCTTGCATTATCAGTACTCTTAGGCGGTGCATTTGCCCTCATAAAATTCCAGATGCCCAAGCTGAAAAACCCCGCAGCCATACTCTCATCAGCAGGGGTGGGGGCGATGTTTGGCTTCTCGCTTGGCTTTTTGCCTGCCCTCCTCTTCATAGTTGCCCTTGCGGCATATGACTACATAGCCGTATTCAAAACAAGGCACATGCTCACTTTGGCGCAAGGGCTTGGGGCAAGCGAGCTTTCATTTACAATAACTTCCGCAGATCAAAAAGCGCACCATGCGCCGCACGGGCA
>JAZDKV010000142.1:0-3906 GCA_043802645.1 Microcaldota archaeon
CGGCTGCGGGAAATTTACCACATAGTCGCGCACGTCATACACAAGATGCCCGATGCAGGCTACTTCAAGCCTTTTTGCCATAGGAAGGAAAAACATAAAGAGTATATAACCCTACTGATAAAATCAGTAGTATGAAAATTACACTCGCCTTGCTTGGGATTATTTTCTTCTCTTTTCTTCTTCAGGCAGTAATTCCGGGCTACACGGAGTTGTTCTACCTTGATAGCGCGCACGTGCAGATTTGGCAGTTTGTAACCTCAATATTTTTGCACGGGGGGCTCACCCACATAATTTTCAACAGCTACGCCCTATTTTTGTTCGGCACCATATTGGAGGCGCGCCTGGGGCAGAAGAATTACCTCATCCTCTTCTTTATTGCGGGGATTGCGGGCAACATCTTATACTATGCCACCACTCTTGTGGGCATAATTCCACCGCTTCCCGCCCTTGGGGCATCGGGCGCCATATTCGGGATTTTCGGGGCGCTTGTGGTCACGGACCCGAATTTGAGGCTTCTGCTATTTTTCATTATTCCGCTCAAGATAAGGGATGCAGCTATTCTCTGGTTTATACTTGAGTTTTTCGGGGCTTTCAATGCCGGCTCCGGGGTTGCCTCCGCGGCTCACCTTGGAGGCATGGTAGTCGGCTACCTTATTGCAAAGATGTATTACAAGCCCAGGATGTCGCACGAGATGTACGACTGGAGAATGTACCAGAAAAACTACCATGGGCCCCCCTAATCAATATATTGCTTTGTATCCATATCTATTCGGAGTTGTTTATTTATGGCAGTCAGCGTAGTCGTAGGCGGGCAGTATGGGGATGAGGGAAAGGGCAAAATTATCTCTTATTTGGCATTGCACGACAATCCGGACGTAATTGCACGGGGAGGAGGGGGCCCGAATGCGGGGCACTCTGTTGAGCATAAGGGCAAAAAATACAAGATACGATTGTGCCCATCCGGCCTTGTGAATGAGAAGGCAAAGCTTGTAATAGGGGCGGGAGTCTTTGTGGACCCGCAGGTATTTCTAAATGAAGTAAAGGAGTTTAGGCTTGGGGATAGGTGCAAGGTGGATAGAAGGGCAACCCTCATAACTCAGGAGTACAAGGACATTGATGGCGCATCTGCAAATTCCGCCAAGATAGGAACTACTAAAACTGGCATGGGGCCGACCGCGGCTGCGCGGGCTTCAAGGACTGCAAAATTCGTGGATACTGTAGATGGGCTAAAGCCGTATTTGTGCGACTGCCACGAGATTGTAAATTCATCAAAGAACGTTTTGGTTGAGGGCTCGCAGGGATTTATGATTTCAAATTTGTACGGCACGTACCCCTTTTGCACCTCAAAAGACGTGTCTGCATCTGCTATTTGCGCGGAAGTAGGGCTTGGGCCGACAAATGTGGATAATGTGATTATGGTCATTAAAGCATACACCACCCGCGTTGGAAACGGGCCATTTGAGGGGGAAGTCTCTGAAGAGGAGGCGAAAAAGCTTGGGATGCAGGAGTATGGCACGGTTACCGGCAGGCCGCGCAGGACTAATACTAGTTTGATTTGGAATGAGCTCAAATATGCGGCTATGGTGAATGGGGCAACCTGCCTTGCGCTCACTAAGCTTGACGTGAAATTTCCCTCATGCGCCGGAATGCGGGAGTTTTCAAAATTGCCGGAGGAGGCAAAGAAATTCGTGCAAGAAGTTGAGGCAAAGGCTATGGTGCCGGTCGGGCTTATAGGGACAGGGGCGGATGCCTCGGCTATTATAGACAGGAGAGAGGAGTTAGGGATAAAAAGGTAGATAGGCTTAATATTGCTGCGTTATTCCAAATGCTTAGTTTGAATTATGCCCCTGTGGCACAGTGGTAGCGCGTCTGCATGGTAGGGGTTTTGCCCCCATAAAGCAGAAGGTCGAGGGTTCAAATCCCTCCGGGGGCTAAAACTTATTTTAATCCGCGAGTTCAATCAGTTAAATTTCTGAAAGAAATTTGACCCGCCGTGGCACAAAGGTGCCACGCGCGCTCGCCGGGGGCTAAAAAATTTTCTAAGAAAAACGCCGGTTTTGGCAGCGTTCGTTGAACAAAAGCTAATTTTAAACTTCAAGCCAAATAGCAATGCATGCAAGAGAACATCGTTTCCTTCTGCCCCAACTGCGGCCATGTCCCCCAAGCCGTTGATTACATGTCCTCCGACTGGCTCTCATGGGAGGGGGTGGATGCGCTTAGCGGAAGGTTCACATGCCCTAATTGCGGGTATATGGGCATTGCCCTTGAGACTACCAAAGAAGATTATGCAAAAATGCAGTTTAGCCCGCGCCCCATTAGAAGCACAAGGCTCTCAAAATACCCAAAAGCCATGGGATTTTACGCTCTGTGGTTTGTGCTCACCATAATAGTTCTGCCCCTGCTGCAAGTAGTCCAGCAAAACCCTGTCTGGCTTATCCCAATATCGGCGCTTATTGCCCTTATTCTGCTTTTGTTTTTCTGGAGGGAGTGATTTTCTTCTTTTCTTCGGGCTTCTTGCCTCCCGCGTCGTTTATGAGCGAAATCTCGCGTATCTGGGCAAAGACTATCAAGAAGACTCCGGCAACAAGGCGCGCGTTTCTGTCCGGGTTGTCAAGCATTATGGCAAGAAAGAGTGCCATGAAAACTACGAGTATCCATCTGAGAATAACGTTGTTATCTACCATGGGCTAAACCCTCAACTTCTAAATATATCTTTATACCCTGTATATCCCTATCTCCATCTGTCCCTATGTTCTATAATGCACCAATCATTTTTAAAAGTTGCAAGGAGTCCAGATTCCATGTCGTGCTTAAAATTTGTACTTATAACAATTATTTTGCTAAGCCTTGCGGCTTTTGCCCAAGCGAATGACGCCAGCCTGAAAACTCAGGCGATACATGATGCACTTGCCCCCATAATGAGCCCGGACGCTATAACCGCATACGATGATTTTTTTGCGGGGGACGGGAATGAATATGTGATTTTGAGCATTGACCAGACACCCTCTTTTCTCATGAGGCTTGAAAAACAAGAAGCCAATTACACGGCAAGCTTCGTTAGAGACCCCCGGCAAATAGAGGATCTTCTTACAACAAGGTACGCCCAGATTGACAGCCAGAAAAAAAACTTAAGCGAAATAAGCGTGGCGGTAAAAGAGGACGTGCTCAAATTCAACGAAACCCGCTATTTGCCCGAGGCAAAATACGACATACTTTTTGGTATTAACAATTCCGAGTGCGATGACCAGCAAAGCTGCCGGGATGAGTGCAGGACAAGCGAGGTCTGCTCATACGTCCTTGACAAAAACGGGGACTCGATAATATCGGACATTATAGATTACCAGAATACCAAGGCCCAGATTGATTCCCTTGTGCAGAAAATCTCGGATGAGGGCGCGGTTGAGGGAAAGACCGAGGTTGAAACCCTATCATATTATCTTGACGTCGTGGCGCAAATAAGCCAGCAGGCGCAAAAAATGCAGCAGAGCGGCTTTTTGAGCCAGAGCTACATGCTCTATGCCGGGCAGATAGTTTATGATATGCCCTCAATAGACGACGCAAAAAACCAGGTGGAGATTGCGATAGAGCCTGCAAGGTCTGCGGACGAGCGCAGGCGCTCAATTGATAGCATTAAGGAAGTGACTGCGCTAAGAGTTCCGCCTCCCCGAAGCCCGCCGCAAACGCCGCAGGAGGATGCGCAGGAGCCTGCGCAGGCACAGGTGGAGATGGTTGATGAGCAGCAGGCAGGGCCGCAGCAAAACACGACAGAGGCCGGAAAGGGGGATGCTTACCCGCCGATTGCAAATAACACGGACAGGCAAAACAATCTCCTCTCGGTTGAGAATATTACCACTCTCTTCGCGCTTCTTGTAGTTATAACGACTATAGTCTATCTTGGATATGCGA
>JAZDKV010000143.1:0-6789 GCA_043802645.1 Microcaldota archaeon
CAGATGCTCCGGAAAGTAGATTACATCCCCGCAGGATTTTATTTTGTCAACGGCTTCAGGCTCCATTTTGTCTGCTATGAGTATTTTGGGCATTTTTTGCACCTCTGCAAGTATTTGGGAGGTGGCTTATTTTAGGCTTGCCTTGCGAGGGAGCGCTTAAAGCGGGTATTGCACATCTTTTTATTTGTTTAGACACAAATAAGGGGATTATGACATACACTGGCAAATATGCAAAGAGCAGCCAACTCATGATATGGGCTGTCCAGAAAATGGTGGAGGACCAATTGGAGCCTGCCCTTGAGGAATACGGGAGCGGGATGCTTGGGCGGAGGGTGGAAAAAGTAGTTGGGTCTTATTCGGGCAAGGATGGCGCAGAGGCAGAGAAATGCCCGAATGACTTATGCGAGAAGGTTGCAAGCCTGCTTATTTGCGAACAAGAGGCGCCGTTTAAATGGGCGAGAGGGGCGATTTTGGCGCTTGCTGGGATTTATCCTCAAAAAATGATGGAGGAAATGGACAAGATAGGCTTCTTTTTGCACGGGCCGGAGATGACTGATAGATATGTGATGCTTGAGGCCGGGAGCCAATTTTTTAGAAAGGATTTTGAGTGCATACCTGCGGTAAATAAGTTGATTTTTGAGGCATTTGGGGCAAAAAAGGAAAAACACGAGAAAGATGAGCGCAAAAGTCTTGAGAGCCTTGATTCGGAGATTAAGAGTGCGATAGGCATATTTCTTGCGAATGCTTTTGAGGAGCTTTGGGAATGGAATTTGAAAAACCCGCGGAATAGGATTGAATTTAACGGCAAATTTTTTACCTCGATAAGTATTGTGGATGCGAGCGCGGGGGAAATGGATATTGGGCCTGGAGCAAAAAATTGCGGGAAGTTCAAAGATTACCACACGATGATAAAAAATGGCGGTGTGCGGGAGAAGTATAACGGTTTTCTTGCGCACGTGATTGAGAAGTGCGTTTCAGACAATGAGCTTGCAAGGCAGATGCTGAATGCATTTAAGATTCCCATTGGGGAGAGATTTGAGCAGGTGTGCGCGGATTATATTGAGGGGAGGCGTAGCAATGAAAAACTCACTATGGACAGGTTTGCGACAGTAAGGGATAATAAAATCGGAAAGGAGAGGGCGTGGAGATATTCTCCCGTCATTGTGGGTTTGAGGGCAGAGTTTGATGATATAGACATGATTGAGAAAAGGGAAAAAGAGGCTAAGAAAGGCACGGACTGGGCTAAAGCCTCAAACTGGCTTGAATATTCCATATTGAGGCATGTCAGGGACCCGTTCTTGAAGGAGAGCATGCTTGCCACTCTTAAGAAGCCTACCGTAAATATTGAGATTGGAGGCATTGCAGAAAGAAAACCGGTGGTTCACAAAAACGAAAAATCCCCGGGAAAGAAGGGGCACAGGCCGCGGGCCCTTCAAACCGCCTAAACCCCAAGCTCTTCTTTTGCTTTTTTGAGGGCGGAGAGGCCCTCCCTTACTTTTTCCTCGTTTAAATCTCCCATTACGCAAAAGCGCAGGGAATTGCCTTTCCAGTCCGCATGGCCGCCCCCAAGCTTTACTCCGTATTTGGATTGGAGGAGGGAATTTAGCTCCTTGTTTTTTTGGGTAAAGAAGCAGATTACGCTGGAGGATTTGAATTCGGGCTCAACGACCAATTTGAAGCCCATTTTCTCTATTTCGTCCCTTGCTATTTCGGAGAGTTTTTGGTGGTGCGCAATGAAGGCGGGAAGGCCCCCGTTATTCTCAAGGAGATCTAGGGCTTTCTGGAGCGCATACATGAGGGAGATTGCAGGTGTGTTCGGGTTTTCGTATTTCTCCTGGCTTTTGATGAATTCTTTTAGGTTCATGTAGTTTGAGCGCACGGGGGAATTTTGTATTGCGGCTATGGCGTCTTTTGAGTGGGATACAATGCAGAGGCCGGGGGGGCAGGCTATTGCCTTCTGGGTTGCCCATGAGTAGAAGTCCACGGAATCTTTTTGGTGGTCTATGGGATATGCGGGAAATGCGGAGGTGCCATCCACAAGTGTGAGCATGCCTTTTGATTTTGCGTATTTGCAAATTTCTTGGATTTTATTGAGTATTCCGGGGGAGGTTTCATGGTGGACCATGCAGAGGAGCTTTGCGCCCTCTGCTGATGCCTTGTCTATGTGGGGCTTTGCGCGCTCAAGGCTCCAGCCTTTTGCGTCGTTTAGGCGGATGGTTGTGGAGCCGGGGTAGTAGAGGATTGCGTGCTCTGCCAAGCGGTCGGCAAATGCGCCGTTTGAGAGGACTAGGGCTTTTGCGCCTTCTTGGAGGGCGTTTTGGACATTTGATTCTATGCCTAAAGTTCCGGAGCCGGTGAGTATGTGCACCTGCTCGGCGTTTAGGAGGGGCTTTAGCTTGTCTAAAATTGATTTGTAGAAAACTTGGTATTCTTTTCCCCTGTGGGTAATCATTTCCTGGGTTTGCGCCTCAAGAATTTCTTTTGGGACTGATACGGGGCCGGGAGTAAACAAAAGCATGAATTTTCACCTGCTTTGATTTGGCTGGCAAGGGTTAAAATTGTAGTTTGTTGGCACTGGGCTAAAAATTGTTTTCTGAGGTGGAAATTTGGGCGAGGGTTTTGGCGGGAGATTTGAGCTGCAAGCAGTTTTATGGGTTGGATGCGGATTTCTTTTTGCTCAAACTTGCGGGAATTTGGATTGCTATTTGAGAATTTCCTTTTTTTCCACTTTGCCGCTTTTGGATATTTCATATACGTATGGAATTCCGGTGGGGATGTTTAGATTTAGGACTTCTTCTTTGGACAAGTGTTCAAGGTACATGACTATTGCACGAAGGGAATTTCCGTGCGCCGAGACTATTACGTTTTTTCCATCTTTGAGGTCTTTTAGGATGTGCTCCTTGAAATAGGGGATTGCGCGCGCTGCCGTGTCTTTTAGGGACTCGCCGTTCGGGGGGGCTATGTCGTATGAGCGGCGCCAGAGGTGCACCTGCTCTTTGCCAAATTCTGCGCTCATCTCGTCCTTGTTTTTTCCCTGCAAATCCCCATACATGCGCTCGTTTATCGCCTTGTCTTTGATTACGGGAAGTTTCCATTTGTTGTCATCCATTATTATTTGGAGAGTGTCTATTGCACGCTTGAGGACTGATGTGTAGGCTATGTCAAATTTGAAATTTTTTAGTTTTTTTGCGCAGGAGTGGGCTTCATTTTCCCCGTTCTCGGAGAGGGCTATGTCTATCCAGCCGGTGAATTTGTTTTCCTTGTTCCAGAGAGACTCACCGTGGCGGATTAGGGCTAGTTTTGCCATTATATCACCGGGGGTAGTTTTGCCATTGTAAATACCCCAAAAATGTTTGGTTGCGAGGTAATAAATAGGTAAGGGCTGCAAATTTATACAGGGTGTTTTAGATGGCTGATTCTTACGATGTAATTATTATAGGCGCGGGCTGCGCGGGGCTTTCTGCTGCCATGTATTCGGGAAGGTTTGGGAGAAAGACGGTTGTTTTGGGAGAGATGCCAGGAGGGACTATTACCACTACTCACATTGTGGAGAATTATCCCCCTATAAAGAGCATTAGCGGCCTGGAGCTTGGGAACAAGTTTTTGGAGCATGCCAAAGCTTACGGGGTGCCTGTGAATATGGAGAGAGTGGAGAAGATTGAGAAGAAGGGGGATGGCTTTTTGGTAAAGACCGGCTCTGCGGAGTATAATGGGAAAACTGTTATTTACGCCACGGGCACCGAGTGGAGGAAAATAGGCGTGCCGGGCGAGGCGGAGCTTGCAAATAGGGGAGTTCATTACTGCGCCCTGTGCGACGGGGCATTTTACAAGGGCAAGAAAATTGTTGTAGTTGGAAGCGGGGATTCGGCTGCAAAAGAGAGCAATTTGCTCGCGGAATACGGGAGCAATGTGTATATTCTGGTTAGAGGGGAGGAATTGAAGGGTGAGAGGATAAACCATGAGAATGCGCTAAAAAACCCCAAAATTGAAATATTTACTAAAGTTGAGGCAAAGGAATTTTTGGGCAAAGAGAAGCTGGAGAAGATAAAATTGAGCAGGGCGATTAAGCCAAAAGGCGCTGCGGTGGAGTCGGACGTGCTGGCGGCGGATGCCGTGTTCGTTTTAGTCGGGCATGTGCCAAAGACTGAGCTTGTGAGAAGTTTGGGAGTGGAGCTTGACAAAAAGGGCGAGATTGCAATTGACAAGATGGCAAGGACTAATTTGCCCGGATTTTTTGCGGCGGGGGATTGCTGCAATACGGAGTTTAAGCAGGCTATAGTTTCGGCGGCGGAAGGGGTGAGCGCGGCATATGCGGCGGATGAATATTTGAAGGGGAAAAAGTAGGGGCGGCATATTTGAGATGGGAAAAAAGGAATGGGGGAAAGATAGCCTTTTATACCCCTTTTCCTATCATCTATAACAGCTTTACTTGTTCTTTGGACATATTTTTAGCGGGGATTGAAAATTCGGACAATGATTTATATATTTTCTTGGCAAGAGTAAAACCAGTTTCTTCTTGCATTTGCAAGAGAGGATTTCTGTTTGTCGGGTGATTTTGTATGGACAGCACTGAACACGATGCTGCAAGGGCGAATTCTCTCAAGACCGGGACGACAACCGTTGGCATGGTATGCACGGACGGAGTTGTTTTGGCCTCGGATAGAAGGGCGACCATGGGGCATTTTATAGCATCAAAGGACGTGCAGAAGATATTTGCAATAGACGAGGGGCTTGCGATGACAGTTGCGGGCTCTGTTGGGGATGCGCAGGCCCTCGTGAGGATTTTGAAGGCCGAGGCACAGCTGTTTCGGCTAAAGTACGGCAAGAGCATGACGGCAAGAAATGCTTCTACGCTTTTGGCTAACATAATGTTCCAGTACAAGTTCTTCCCGTATTACGTGCAGCTTATCCTTGCAGGGCGGGAGGAGAGCGGATATGGGATGTATTCAATTGACGCGATTGGCGGGACCACGGAGGAGACGATGACTTCCACCGGCTCCGGCTCCCCTGTTGCTTATGGTGTCCTTGAGACAAACTACAAGGATGGCGTGGCAGTAAAGGACATGACTCCGGTTGCCGTAAAGGCGGTGAATACCGCGATGAGAAGGGACTCTGCTACCGGCGAGTACGTGGATGTAGTTATAGTGTCAAAGGGAGGAATCAGGCGCCTCTCAAAATCCGAAGTTGAGAAATTAGCCTGAATTTTTATTATTTTTCTACAGGGAAATTTTTGCGACCGCAGAATTGAGATGTAGCTATTTGAGGTAGGCATTTTTATGGAACTAAAGGAGATAGAGAAGAAAGTTGCAGAACTTGTGCCCGCAGAGTGCGGGCTGGCAAAAACGGAGGCCGAAGGGCTTGACGTTGTTTTGTATCTTAAGGATATCAAGGCATTTTACAGAAATGACCAGCTTATAAGAAAGATAGCCGGAGCTTTGCGAAAGAGGGTTGTAATACGCTCGGACAGCTCCGCCCTTCTGCCGGTTGAGGAGGCAATGCAGGTAATCAAAGAGGTTGTCCCTGCAGAGGCAGGGGTGGATGACATACGCTTTGTGCCCGAATTTTGCGAGGTAATAATTGAGGCGCTAAAACCGGGGCTTGTAATCGGAAAAGGCGGGCAGACTTTGCGCGCCATAATTGAGAAGACAGGCTGGGCTCCAAAAGTTGAGAGGACTCCCACGATGCCCTCAAGCACGATTAAGGGAATTAGAAGCTCGCTCATAAAGGACGCTTCTTCAAGGAGGAAATTTCTCCTAAATCTTGGAAAGAAAATTTGCACCCAGCCGCCAAAATCAGACTGGGTAAAGGTTACCGCGCTTGGAGGGTATAAGGAGGTCGGGAGAAGCTGCTCGCTTGTTGAGACTCCCAATTCAAAGATTTTGATTGACTGCGGAATTAATCCGGAGACTTTTGACCCGCAGAAGGCATATCCGTATCTTTCTGCGATGAAGTTGGAGCTTGACAAGATTGACGCGCTTGTGCTGACGCACGCGCACCTTGACCATTCGGGATTTATCCCCTATTTGTATGCTTATGGCTATGACGGGCCTATTTACTGCACGCCGCCCACTCGCGATTTGATTGCGCTCTTGCAGATGGACTTGATCAATGTAATCAAGAGAAACAACGAGGGCAAGGCGCCTTACGGGGTGAAGGACATACAGAAGGAGCTTGCGCACATAATTACTTTCAATTACGGGGAGGTCATGGACATTACCCCGGAAATAAAGCTCACCTTCTACAATGCGGGGCACATATTGGGCTCGGCACAGGCGCACCTGCACATAGGGGACGGGCTGCACAACGTGGTGTTTTCAGGGGACATAAAATTCGGGTTTACAAAACTTCTTGACCAGGCAGTTACCTCTTTTCCAAGAATTGAGACTCTATTTATGGAGAGCACTTACGGGGCAAGAAATGACATAATGCTCTCGCGCTTTGATGCGGATGAGAGGCTTGTGGAGTTTATACTAAAAGTGATGGAGAGGAAGGGGAAGGTTTTGATTCCCGTATTCTCGGTAGGGCGCTCTCAGGAGCTCATGCTTGTGCTTGAGGAGTTTTGCTCAAGGAATCCTGACAGGGCGTTTGATGTTTTCATAGACGGAATGGTTTTGGAGGCCTCTGCCATACATACGGCGTACCCCGAGTATTTGAGGCACAACGTGCAGAGGAGGATTTTGTCAAATGACTCTCCCGTTGAGTCAAGAATTTTCTCGGTTGCAAAAGGGGACCGCAGTGAAATAGTTGAGAGGGATGATCCTTGCGTTATTTTGTCGCCTTCTGGAATGA
>JAZDKV010000144.1:0-2722 GCA_043802645.1 Microcaldota archaeon
TTATTTTGTGGCAATTATTTTGCAACGTTTTATTTTGTGGCAATTATTTTGCAACGTTTTATTTTGTGGCAATTATTTTGCAACGTTTTATTTTGTGGCAATTATTTTGCAAAGTTTTATTTTGTGGCAATTATTTTGCAACGTTTTATTTTGTGGCAATTATTTTGCAAAGTTTTTTGCGCCGCGCGCGGGCGCGTTTATTTTTTGGCAATTATTTTTTGAAAAGTTTTGGCAGTGCGTGCTTGGAATTATTTTTTACGGGATTTTGGCAGTGCGAATTTATTATTTATCAAAGTTTTTTGCGGCGATTATCTGCATGATTTTGCCGATAAGCTCCTTTTCCTGCTCGTTTAGCGACGTGCCGCATTTTTCCATCAGGGTCTTTGACTGGGTGCGGTTTAGGTAAGTGAGAATTTCATCCCCTGCCTTGAAAGTTTTCCCGGCGTATGGGCCCTCGACCGAGATTGCGACTTTATCCCCGGCTTTTGCCTCCTCAACCGATTTTCCATCATGCTGTATGGCTTTTATTGTCCCGATTATCTCGCCGTTATCAAGCATTATGGGCGCCTTTGCCTTGAGCACCCCGTATTTTATCTCAACCCCGAAGATTGCGGGCTTGCAGAGGCGGAAAAAACAATTCGGGAGGACAAGAAATTGGGCGGGGTAAGTGGTTGAGCACAAAATTTCAGACGTGTCTTTTGCTTTTTCCGCCGCCGCCCATTCCTGGTATTTGTCAAGGAGGTTGTAAATTATTTTTGAGTTGAAAATGGGGACTTCGGATTTTTTTGCCTCCTCCTGCGCATCTGGCAGGATGGCAACGTTGAAGGCGAGGACCGCGCCCACATATTTGTTTTGGATGGCGCTTGAGTTCGCGCAAATCACGTCTTTTTTGTTTACCGGGCCGATTGAAATCTGCTTTATGGGCACCCCCGCCTGGCGCAAGAGGCGCAGGAGGGCTTCCGCCGAGCCGAGAGTGTCTGTTTTCACTATTACTCCGGCAGTATTCTGCTCGTCAACTAAAACTTTGTCAAGGACGCTCTTGATTTCGCTTTGCACATCCGCAGAGAGCTCCTGCGAAGGTACTGCCAGCACAGGGGAGCCTGCAAGGGCGCCCTCAAGCTCCGGGGCATAAATTTTGATTCCCGCTGCCGCATGCACCTCGTCCTCATAGACGTATTTTAGGCTGCCCTGCGTCGCCTCTCCGGGGTATGGGGGGCGAAGGAGGCCGCGCACTTTGGCAACTTTGGGGCCAGCAAGGGTTGCAAAGGCTATCAGATCGTTTTTGGAGAGGCTGCCCTCATAGATTATGACGTCGATGGTTGTGCCAAGGCCTTTCTCCTCTTTTACTTCCAAGATTGAGCCTTTTGCGGGGCCGGACACTTGGGAGATTAAATCGTCCGAGAGGAATTTCTGGCACAGGCCTGCCAAATATAGAAGAAGCTCGGCCATCCCCTCCCCGGTTTTGGCGGACGTGGGAAGTATTAGCAGCTGTTTTGTGAAATCTTCAACGCGGTTAAACTGCTCGGATTCAAATCCCATCTCGGAGAGTTTTCCTACTATGGTGTAGAGCTTCTCGTCTATGATGGCGGTTGCCTGCGGGCTTTGCGCGGCGATTGCCTGCGCATATGAGGTGGTTTTCTGGCGCTTCCAGCCCGGAATTAAGTCTATTTTGTTGAGGGCGATTAGAAAGGGGGTTTTGTTTGCCTTGAGGATTTTTAGGGATTCAACAGTTTGCGGCTGTATGCCCTGCATTATGTCTATTACCAAGATGGCTATGTCCGCAATTGAGCCGCCCCTCTCGCGCATGGAGGTGAATGCCTCGTGGCCCGGCGTGTCTATGAATAAAAGCCCCGGCACTTTCATTGATTGCTCGGCGGTTGCGCCAAGCGGGCCGCAGACGCTTACTATTGTTTTTTTTGGAAGGTAGTAAGCGCCAATCATCTGGGTTATTGCGCCCGGCTCTTTTTTTGCTATTGCGCTGCCTCTTATGTAGTCTAGGATTGAAGTCTTGCCGTGGTCCACGTGGGCCAATATACATACTACGGGAGAGCGAAGGGACATCCTAACCACCACTGATAGCATAATTAGGCACGAAGTGATTTTTATTCATTGGGATTGAAAGACTTGTGCTTTTTAGGAGGGGATTAATGTGATTATTTGCGGCAAGGATATAGAGTTGCTTGAAATTGTGAGCGGCACCGTCTGGGACGGGCAAATTCAACCTGCAGGGGCGGATTTGTCGGTTGAGAGCGTGCATGCCTTTGAGTCTGCGGGCGAAATAGACGGGGACAATTCCAAGAGGAGGCTGCCCGAGTGCAAGAAGCTTGAGTTTTCTGGCGGGATACTGAGGCTTGAGCCGGGGGCTTACAAAATAGTCTTTAATGAGACCGTGAGCGTGCCTGCGGATGCTGCCGGGATTGCAAGGAGCAGAAGCTCCCTTTTGAGAATGGGCGCTTTTGTTGCAAGCGCAGTTTGGGACCCCGGCTATAAGGGCAGGAGCGAGGCGCTATTGGTTGTTCAGAACCCGCACGGGCTGGCGCTGCATGAGAGGGCAAAGGTCGCGCAGATAGTCTTTATGCGCCTTGAGAGGGCATCCGGGCATATCTATTCGGGGGCTTATCAGGGAGAAAATCTTGGGGGCAAAAAGAAGGGGGAGACTGCGGACGAAAAAGAGATTTTGGACTCCATTTGAAATTTGGTTATAGTTTGTGGATATAGAAGT
>JAZDKV010000145.1:0-4993 GCA_043802645.1 Microcaldota archaeon
AACTGCCAAATAGAGCTCGTGGGCTCTGCCTCAATTCCCATGGCTGGAAAAGAGGAGCTTGACATCTGCATAGAAGCCCCGGACATGCTAGCCGCGGCAGAAATTCTGATAGAAAAAGCCAACTTCAAGGAATTTACAAAATCCCCCTTAAAAATATATTTCAACGACACAAGATTCGGCATAGAATGTGAATTGCACCTCCACCCAAAAAATGCCCAAAAGGCCCAGAAGATGAAACTCCTAAGAGACGCACTAAAAAAAGACGAGGAATTAAAAAAAGAATTTGAAAATTTCAAAAAAACCTGCGAGGGCAAAACCCGCCTTGAGTACAGGCATCTAAAAACAGGGTGGCTCTCAAAGCACTGCCCAAATCTCATAGCAAAAGAATAGTTTATTCGCTTAGACCTATATCTCCCGAACTCCGCTCTCCTCTCCAATTATCACCTTGAAAACAGGCCGCGAAAATATCCCGTTCTCCAAAACTCCCGGAATCTCATTTATCTGCCTCTCAAGCAGAGCCGGATTAGAAATCTCCCCAAAATCCGCATCCACAATATAGAAATTATTGTCCGAGGAGAAATGCCCGTCCCCATCCATCCTCTGAACCAATTTCTTTGCCCCCAATTTCCTAAGCCCCGCCTCAACCATCCTCTTTGCAAAAGGCAAATATTCAACCGGCACCGGCCGCGCGAGCTTCCCGCTCATTTTGGATGAATCCACAATAACGATGAATTTCTCCGCCGTATATTCAATTATCTTCTCCCTAGTCAATGCCCCGCCATAGCCCTTAATCAAATGTTTGTCCGAGGCCACCACGTCAGCCCCGTCAATGGCCAAATCTATGTGCTCTATCTCGTCCAAAGAAAAAACTTTAAGCCCCAAAGAAGCAGCCAATTTTTTGGTCCTCTGCGAGGTGCAAACGCACTTAACATCCAAGGATGACTCAGCCAAAAATTTCACAAAATACTCGGCGGTAGTCCCGGTTCCAAGCCCAAGGACCATCCCATCCTCAACGTAATCAAGCGCCTTTCTTGCGCAGCCTGCCTTCTGCTTCTCAAAATCTGCCATAAGTAAATAGAGCCAATCAATTCAAAAAAGAATATGCAAAGAACTGCCCTAGCAGTTCTTTGACATCATGCGAACTACACCCACAAGGCAGAATAACGCCCCAAGTACAAGCGCTAAAAGCTGCATGTTTATGTAGCCAAATCCGAACGAGACAAGCATAAGCCCCGTTGCAATCTTCACAAGGGACTTTCCTCTCTCGTACGAGTGCTCATCATGCGGCTCGCAGCACGAGTGCATAACAAGCTCATCTGAAACTTTCATTTTTTTCCTTTTAGGCATAAGCCTCACCTGCATTTGAAAACTCTGGCAAATATATAAACCCATCGCCCCAAAAACCACTATGGCGAACAGAAAAGCATGTATCATCTACTCTTATCCCTCAAAAGATTCAAAGCACGGCTCGCGCCTGCTCCAATCAACCATCTCCACATTAGACGAGGACAAAATCCAATACGAGCTCATAGATTTATACTCTCAAAATTTCAACCCCGTCCTCTCCAATCAGGAATCGCTTGAGTGGGGCAAAAATACAGGCGAGCAAATCAAAAACTATCAGCACATCCTCAAATCCTGCCAGACATGGATTTTCATCTACCCCTCATGGTGGTCAACTCCCCCGGCAATTCTAAAGGGCTTTTTGGACCGCGTGCTCACGCCGGGTTTCTCCCACAAAATTGAGAATGGCAATGCAATCCCCCTCCTAAATGGCCACCAGGCCCTAATACTGCGCACATTCTCATATTCTGCGGCTCAGGAAAAGAAGTGCTCAAACGTTGCCAAATCCTTTATGGAGTCGGCAGTCCTCAACACCTGCGGGGTAATTTGCGACGAAATAGACGTATATTCCGTGGACGGCCTCCCGCCGTCTGCCTTTGAGCACATTCTAAAATACATTCCAGGGGCAGTCCGGCGCGCCCTCACAACCCCAACAGGCGTCCCCCACCACCTCCGTTCAATCCAAGCCCCCTATCTCCCGCCCGTGCAGGACCACGGGGATGAGATAAAGGCGGAAAGGGAAGAAAAAGAGAAAAAGCTCTCAAAGGAGGCTTTGGCGGATTTAAACTATTTCAGAAAGGCAAGCAGGCACGCAAGGGAAACCGCCCGCCATCGCCCGGAGCGGGACTCGCCCACAAGATACAAGTTTCCAAACAATGATTCGGATTTCCACCCTTCCGGCTATAGCGGCAGGGAGGGAAGCTGGCGCCCAAGCAGGGGCGGTCCCCGTAGAGACGGCCCCCGCGACGCTCCCCGCGACGGCCCAGGCAGAAGCGGCCCGCGCCAAAGCCCGGATTCCCGCCGCCCGCACACGCATGGGGGAGGCAAGAGCCGCCATCATAGCAGCCACCAAAGGCGCCAGCACTAAACCAACCCCCGCACGCAACGCCAAACCAACCCCTGCACGCAACGCCAAACCAACCCGCACGCAACGCCAAACCAACCCCTGCACGCGCCATAAACCCCCACCATGTCCGAAAGAGCGCCAACCATTTAATGCACCAGAGCCAAGCCCTACAATGCCCGAAGGCAGCGATAAACCCCAAAATTAAACTCGTCTTTTCGCCAATCGCCGAAAGCCACGCACACTTATAAACAACCTAACTCCTACTTATATCGCCCTGCGTGGATGGCACTCAGAGATTTATTCAATGAAGCCGCTGTCAACAGCGCGTGGGCAAATACAATGAAAATTTACAAGGAAGTATTCGTACAAGCCCGGATGGTAGTATGGGTCATTTGACTCTCAAAGTGTTCCCGGCATCAAAACGCGAGGAAATCATCATCAATAGCGAGGGAAGCAAAACGCAGAGGCCCATAAAGGCAAACGGAGCCGATATAACGGTCCGCCTTTGCGAAAAAGCCCAAGACAACAAGGCGAACATCGCCCTCACAAAGCTGATATCAAAACTCGCGCGCCAACAAGTGCGCATCTGCGCCGGGGCGGGCTCAAGGCTCAAGGTCATAGAGTTTGAAGGGGAAAGCGGGAATTTGCTAAATTCCATAAAAAGCTCCCTAAACCCCAAAGGCCGCGCCTGAAAACTTCTTTTGTGGATTTTCGCAAGGTGAAAATTCATGGGAAAGACATACATTGATACAGTAAAATACCAGGTTTACGCAAACGTAGAAATAGACGGCCTAGTCGAGAAGCCCGACGTAGTCGGGGCAATTTTCGGCCAGACCGAAGGCCTTCTTGGAGACGAGTTGGACTTAAGAGAGCTGCAAAAAAACGGCAGAATCGGAAGGATTGAAGTAGACCTAAACCCAAGGGGCGGAAAATCCGTAGGCAGGATTAAGCTGCCCTCCTCCCTTGACATGGTTGAAACCTCAATCTTGGCGGCAGCCCTTGAAACAGTGGACCGCGTAGGCCCCTGCGATGCCCGCATAGGCGTTGAAAAGATAGAGGACACAAGAACCCTCAAAAGAAAGGGCCTTGTTGACAGGGCAAAAATATTGCTCAAAACCATGCTTACCTCCGAAATTCCAGAATCAAAGGAAATCTCAGAGCAGGTTCGCTCGGACGTTAAAATAGCCGAAATTTCAAGCTACGGCCCGGAGAAGCTGCCCGCAGGCCCAAACGTGAATTCAATGGACTCGGTAATCCTAGTAGAAGGCAGGGCCGACGTCATAAACTTGCTCAAAAACGACATTACAAATGCCGTTGCAGTTGGAGGTGCAAATGTAGCCAAATCCGTAGGCGACCTCTCAAAGCAGAAGGAAACCACTGCCTTTTTGGACGGGGACCGCGGAGGGGATATAATTTTGGCAGAGCTCAACCGCATCTGCGAAATAGACTTCATAGCCCGCGCCCCAAGAGGCAAGGAAGTTGAGGAGCTTACAAGAAAAGAGCTAATCAAGTGCCTGCGCTCAAAAGTGCCATCTGAGGCCTCAAACGGCTCAAATGGCTCAGGCTCGCCAGCATCCGGCGCCTCAGGTGTATCTCCCTCAAGCCATGAGGATTACCGCAACTACCGAAGCAACACCTCGCGCCGCTACGAGCAGAACGACCGCTATTCCTCCCGCCCAAGCTACAACCGGCAGGATGAATCGCAGCAGGAAAATGGCTATACGGGCAGGCAGAGGGCAGCTCCAGCAGAAGCCCCGCGAACCTTCTCAAGAAGCGAGAGGTATCCGCAGGCCCGCAGCTTCACGCCCGCTGCTTCTCCAGCGCGCCAGATAGCCCCGCAGGGCGAGGGGCAACAGGCCGCCCCTGCCCCATCTGAAATTTCAACTTCCACTATAGCCCCCTCGGCGCCGGCCGCCCTCAATTCAGTCCCGCAGGGTCTTCTTGACTCTCTAAACGAGCTTGAGAACACCCTAAAGGCGCGCTTTTACTCGGATGAGAAAACCGTTACAAAAGAGGTTGCGGTGCGCGACATGATAAAAACCCTTGAGGGCGAGCAGGATGTCTATGCAATAGTCTTTGACGGAATAATCACCCAAAGGCTTGCCGACATGGCCTCTGCCAAAAAGGCAAGGGCTCTTGTAGGGATAAAATTGGGCAACGTCTTCAAGAAGCCATCCGGAGTTTTGCTGCACACAAAGCAGTAATTTTTTTCTTTTTAATTTTTTTTTAACAAAGCGCCATTCCGCCCGGTTTTTGCAGAGGCAAAAGGTATTAAGCCGAGGCCGATTTAGTACATCTATGCCAAATGCAGAAGAAACAGTCAAAGCCCGTTTTTTCATTGAGCCCAAAGAGGAGCATAATCGGGTTCAGCATATAGGCTGCAGGCTAGCTATTACGGAGAAGATGTTGCAGGCCGGTTTTACCAAAGGCATGGTCTTCAATCTGCCAGACGGCACGGTTGAAGTTGCTTTGGAGGGCAAGGCAAAAGACATCGAAGCCTTTCATATGAGCGTGTCAGAGCACCTCGTGTCCTGGCTTGAGAGCAGGGCATCAGACAAGGAGTATCTCAAAGAGATGATAGGA
>JAZDKV010000146.1:0-4252 GCA_043802645.1 Microcaldota archaeon
AAGATTTGCGAGCGCCACCGCCATCGTTTGGAAGTAAACAACGAATACGTGCCGCTTTTGGAAAAAGCCGGGCTCATAATCTCCGGACTCTCCCCCGACGGGCGCATAGTTGAAATGATTGAATGGCCATCCGGCTGGGGCGTGGGAACACAAGCCCACCCAGAGCTAAAATCCCGCCTTGAGCGCCCCGCGCCTCTTTTCGTCTCGTTCTTTGCCGCGTGCCTAAAGAACAAAAAGAGCCAGAGCCAGCCAGTATCCCCGCAGCAGGGCTAAAACCGTTTTATTTATAATCCTCACCTTCTTTTTCCTCTCATAGTCCTATACATTTCAAGGTGATATTTTGGTGGGTGCCCAGAGAAAAAAATCAAAAGTCCATTCCGCTTCTAGCAGAAGCTCTTCCACTTATTTTAGGCAAAAAGCCACTCATGCAAAAGCGGCCAAAAAGGAGCAGAAGCGCACTTTGCGCGCCGCCCGCTCATCCTCAAAGAAGATTGCAAAGCGCGCCCGCGCATCCATAAGCCGCGCAAGACACGCATCCATAAAAAAATCCACAGGCACAACCCGCCTTCATTCCATGCGCGCAGCAGCGCAGGAGAAAATGCGCTCCTCCACTATCTCAAGGTATTTCCTCTCATCAGACATAGCAAGGGAAAAAGTGCCATCGGTAGCCCTCGTGCAAAAAGAGGCTTTTGAGAAAAAGCTTGAAGTTGCAAAAGCCCTCAACACCGGCCTTGCAGCAGGCAAAAAGCGCACAAGGCTTAGCAGATTTGAAGTGATGAGGCGAAACGTAATGATACTTGTGCGCAGGCTCCTCTCGTGGTTTTCAGTCCGCTCACAAAAGCTCAACATGACCGCCGCAGGAAGGCGCGCCCTCGCCCAGCTTGAGGACCTCTACGACCTTCTGACTCTTGAGGCAATTGATGATGAAGCCCTCCTAAGGCTCAAAGTCGCATATGGGGAGGCGTGCTATTACGTCACGCAGGCATCCCGCGGCTACTCAAAACGAAACCACAAAAAAGAGAATTACGGGCCGTATTTTGACCGGTTTGTGGACACGGCCTCCGGCTAAATTTTTAAACTCTTAAGGGTGTATTAAGCCATGGCAGATCTGAATACGGGGACAGGCATCTTCAAGTTCATAGCAAATTCCACTCTAAGAAAGATGGTGGAAGTCGTCTTCTCCTCCCTTCCCGGAACCGTCATTTTCTTCGTCTTCATCATAGGCACGGGGCTTCTAAATATATTCAGCTCCCAGGCCGGCCCAAACAACATATTCGCAGCCACCTACCTTCCGGTAGTCTGCATTCTGCCTATAATCATAGGAGTCATAGGCCCCCTCGTGCTTGAGAGGGTGCGCTCAAGTTCCAGCCTCTCCCTCCGCGGTTCGGTTCTGGTGTCCTTCATTTCCGCCTTCATCGGCTCTTTCCTTGGCTCTCTCGTGCTCCTAATCAGCGGCATAGTAAGCGACAGTTTCAAGCCATTCGGGGGAATCTTTGAGCCGGTGCTTGGAACTCCGGGCCTTTTTGTGGGCTTTTTGCTAATAGTTGGAATCTCCACGATACTATCAACTGTGGGCGGGGCGGTTATAGTCGTTCTTCTAAACAGGGCAGGTAGCTAAATGGCCTCAATTTTTGACCTAGTAGGATCAATCAAATACGGGCTTCTGGCTCTCGGGCCGGACATAGCAATAATACTAATCGCGCTTGGCGGCATAACTTATGGCCTCTCATACACCCAGCCCGCACATTCGCGCGGCAAATGGCAGTCTCTTGCAATGGGCATATTTATCGGCGGTATTATAGTCGCCGCAATAGTAGGTGCCGCGGAGCTAATTGAGAAGTCTTCTTTAACTCTCCTCACCTAATCCCACCATGGAAGGCCTCTCATATGCCTTTGATTTCTCGCCCACTTCCCCCGCATATTCACTCGCCACAGACCTGATTATAATAAGCCTCATTCTCTGCGCCATAGCCTTGGGCCTTGCCCGCGCAATAGGCTCAAAAAAACTATGGTCATGGGGGGTAGAGGAGCTTGCGCAGGCGATAATTAACGCCGCCCTGCTCGGCTCAATAATGGGCCTTGGCACAATAGCGGGCGCATTTACAGGGGTAATGCAAATCGCCCCGATAGCCGGCTGCTCCTATCTTGACAGTGCAGCAAACTCCCCTATAGCCTACTCCCTCTGCTCAATAGAAGCCTCCCAGAACAAGACATGGCAAATAATAGATGGTGCAAATTCCCAGTCCTTCTACCTTGGCGCCCTCTCCTCAATGCAGCTCTCATTTGAAGTTGTAAGCGCCTCCCCCTTCTCCTCCCTCTCCTACGCCGCAAAAAACTATTCGGACTGGTCAGCCCAGCTCTCCTCCCTTCTCTCCCTCCTTGAGCTAAACCGCCAATTCCTTCTCTTCATAAGCCAGGCCGCCTTCGCCCTCTTCTTGCCGGTCGGGCTTTTGCTGCGCATGTTCTTTGCAACAAGAAAATTAGGCGGCGCAATGATGGCAGGCTCCATATCCTTCTTCATAGTCTACCCTCTTTTGTATGCCGCATTTTTGTCCGGCCCGCTTCTTGGCGAGACGCCGATATTTGAAACAGCCTACACGCAGGCATATTCCGACTTGAACGAGCTTTCCGCAACCCTTAATTTCATGCCCACAATTGACTGGGGCAAAGAGCCGGATATGGTGCAGCTTCTTGCAAGCCTTGAGGGAAAAAATCTCCTTGAGCAAGCCTCCCTGCCATACAAATCAGTCTCCGCCTTTGAGGGGGCAGTTTCCATGCAGGCAATCCTCTACCCGCTAATCTGCCTCGCGCTCACGCTAATTTGCGCAAAAGAGCTCTCAGGCCTTCTTGGCTCGCAGTTTAGGCTGGATTTATTTGACAAAATTTAGTGCTGCCCGCCATCTATCTCTTCGCCAGTCTCCAAATTCTCGTCCTGCCCCCCGGCCCCTTTTGCGCATCCTCGCAGCACAAAAGCCCCGCCTTCTCAAGCTTCTCAAGGCGGTTTCTCACAGTCCTCTGCTGCCCCTCCTCAGCCCCAAACTTCTCATAAACCCCGCCCGAATCAATTCCATCCGCGCAAGAGCTTATAATTTCCACAAGCTGTGCGTCCGCCTCGTCAAGCTCTTCCATCTTCCTCTCTGCAAGAGTAGATGCATGGGACATTGAGCGCTCCTTAATCGCCTTCACGTGCTCAACCGTGATTTTTTTAGCCCCCTCAACTTCAGCCTTTTTTGCAGCCGCCCACAGAAGATGAATTGCAAGCCGCGCATCCCCCCCGCTCTTTGCCCCCACTCCCGCGCAAAGCCCTATAACGTCCTCGTCATACGAGCCAGTCCACAAAGCCGCCCTTGCCCTCTGCTGCAAAATCTCCTTTAGCTGCGTGGGCGAATACTGCTCAAAATAAATGGTATGGTTTGTAAGCGTTGAGCGCACCCGCCCGTCCAATTTTGCAGGCAAATCCCTCTCGTTTGTAATCGCAATCACGGACGCTTCAAGCCCCAAAGCCTCCTTCGCGCGGGACAAATCATAGAGCACCTTCTCCTCGCCCTGCCCTCCCGCAAGAAGCCTGTCCGCCTCGTCAAGTATTATAATCGGTATGAATTTCTCCCGCCTGCCAATCTCTCCAAGGCGTGAAACTATCTCATCTGTGGCAATTCCCCTTCGCGGAAGCATGTCCCCAAGCTCAATTACCAATTTATTCAAAATTCCGAATCTCGTGCTATTCTCCCAGCAGTTTATGTAAACTGCATAAGGCTTTGAGGAAACCTCGCACAGCTGCGACAAAAGAAATTTTGAAATAGTGGTCTTTCCGGTTCCCGGAGAGCCCACAAGCAGCATTGAGGGGGGCGCCCTCCCTTTGGCAGCCTCCTGCAAAAAGGACGCCATGTCCTTCATTTCTCTCTCCCTTCCGGGCATCCCGTCCGGCATGTAGTCCGGGCGAAGCGCAGCCTCGTCGCGAAATATGGATTTTTCCTCTGCAAGCGTGCGGAAAATATTTGCCATGGCGCTATATTGGCTGCAAACATTATAATGCGATTTGGGCGTGCCATCCAAAAGGCACGTGCGCCACGTTCATGATAAGAATTATATAAGCCAAAGTGCAAACCACACTATGGCAAAGTCAAATCCCATGGCGTTCAAGGTAGTCCTCCATCGCGAGAAAGACGGTGGTTACTGGGTGGAAGTCCCATCACTCAAGGGTTGCTACTCACAAGGCAACAGCCGGGAGGACGCCATCAAAAATGTGCAAGAA
>JAZDKV010000147.1:0-6657 GCA_043802645.1 Microcaldota archaeon
CAAACCAGTCAGGAAACCTAAGCCTTGCCGCCGGCACCCCTTTATCCCAAATCCGGTTTACCCCGCAAAAAAACGGCACGTTCATTTTCCAGGCATCCGTCGAAGATTTTTCCGGCAAGCCAATTTATTCTCAGTCAAAAAGCCTTCAGGCATTTGAGAAAAGCTTTGTGAGCGTAACCCTTTTGCGCAATACGCAAATAAATGAAAACGCCAGCATTGCAAGAATTATGATAAACGCATCCGGCCCGGTGGAGAGCATATGGGCAGTGGTCGGCGGAAGGACATACGAGTTCGGCTCAAATGAAATACAGATTGACCTGGAGCCAAAGCCATATGACGCAAAAATAGTATGGCTGGACTCGCTTGGCGGGCAGCACGAGGCTCCCCTCCACATACGCGCCCCGGACTCGGAGCAGGCCTTTGAGCTTGCTCCGGGCGTCATGTTCAAGAAGCAGAATTTAAACGTCGCAAGCATCCTCGGGCAGGGGGCGGTGGCGCTTATAATCCTCTCAATACTGGTTTTCATCAAAAGAAGGAGCGAGGAATTCCGAAAGTACTAACCCCGCCAAACGCAGAAGTTTTGCAAAATATATTATACCTTTACTGCCAATCTTTTCTCAATGTGTGAAATAATTTTTCTTGGCACCGGCGGGGGGCGGGTGAATCTTCTTGCCCAGATAAGAAAAACCGGCGGTTTTCTGGTAAAATCAGGCAGCCTTCTCGTCTCCGTGGACCCCGGGCCGGGAGCGCTTTCGCAGATGCATGAGCTCAAAATCAACCCGCAGAAAATAAACTGCGTAATCTGCACCCATGCTCACATAGACCACGTGCTTGAAGCCCCTCTTCTAATAGAAGCCATGAGCGGTTACATGCTAAAAACCGGCGGAACCCTCATAGCCGCAAAATCGGTATCCGAGGGGGACCAAAACGGCGACCGCTCAATAACTTTATACCACCAGTCAAAGCTTGGGCAAAATATAATTTTTGGCGCGGGGGGCAATAAGGAAATAAAATTGAACGGAGGCTCTTTTTCCATTGCCGGCGTGCAAGTAAAGCATGATGACAAAACCGGCTTTGGCTTTGTAATGGAAATAGGGGGATTCAAAATAGGCTACACCTCGGACACCGAATACCTGCCCCATGTGCACAACAAGGCATTTGCCGGAGTTGATTTGCTTATTGCAAACTGCCTCAAGCCATTTGCGGACGGAATCCCAGACCACCTGCACTCACGCGACGTAGCCTCGCTGCTCAAAGAGGCAAATCCAAGAGCCTGCATACTAAGCCATCTTGGAATGAAACTAATACGCGCAGGCCCTGAGAGCGAGGCTGCAAAAATACAGTCAGCCTCCTCAATCAAAACAATCGCCGCGCGCGATTTGTATTCGTACGATTTGAAAAGCGGCAAATGGGCCAGATTTGCCCCTGCAAAAAAAGAGGAGGCGGGGCAGAAAAAACTCTGAATAAGAAAAGGCGCCGGGCAACTTCCGGCCTGAGTTTTTTCATGATTTTATTTAACGGGAGGAACTTATTTCGGGATAAGACAAACCGGGGGCGAATGGCAAGCCCTTTATACTCTTTTGAGGCAAATCTTATCCATCCGTGATTATATGACAGAGCTTGCGAAAAGGCTTGATTTGCAAACAGAGAAAAAATGGCAGAAATTCTGGGAAGAGGGCAAATTCTTTGAATTTGACGAGCATGACAAAACCCGCCCAGTCTATACTCTAGACACGCCTCCTCCTTTCACCTCCGGAAATTTGCACATGGGGCACGTGCTTTCATACTCCTACTTTGATTTTGTAGCGCGCTACAAGCGAATGAAGGGCTTCAACGTATATTATCCGCAGGGGTGGGACTGCCAGGGATTTCCCACCGAGACCAAAGTTGAGAAAAAATACGGGAGAAAGCCCCCAGAGGAATTTCGCAAACTATGCATTGAGTGGACCGGCGAGTGCATAAGCAAAATGAAAAGCCAGATGCGCTCAATGGGATTCTCCGCCGACTGGAAATACGAATACAAAACAATGGAGCCCTCATACCACAAAAAAGTGCAGCTCTCAGCCCTCAAAATGTTTGAATCCGGGCAGATTTACCGCGCGCAGCACCCGGTTTTCTGGTGCACAAAATGCCACTCCGCCCTTGCAAAAACAGATACGGAGGACATTGATAGAAATACTCATTTGCACGAAATAAAGTTTGAGTTGAGGGCAAAAGGCTCAAAGAATTCCGATTTGATTATAGCCACAACCCGCCCCGAGCTCATGCACGCCTGCGTAGCCGTCCTCTACAACCCTCAGGACTCGCGCTATAATTCGCTCAAGGAAGCATCTGCAATAACCGCCCTTGGAAAAGAAGTGCCTTTTCTTGCAGACGCGGACGTGGACAGGGAATTCGGGACCGGAGTTGTAATGGCATGCACTTTCGGCGACAAGCAGGACATAGTCTGGATGTACAGGCACAAGCTTGATTATGTGCAGGCCATGGACGAATACGGCAAGCTAACAAATGCGGGGGACTTTAGCGGGCTTAAAATTGCCGAGGCAAAAGAGAAAATGCTTGAGAAGTTCAAAAAAGAGGGAAAGCTCCTCTCCTCAAAGCCGCTTGCGCAGTCCATAAAAGTGCATGACCGGTGCAAAACTCCCGTGGAGTATGCAAATTCATTCCAGTGGTTTGCAAAAATCACCGAGAAAAAGGATGAGATAAAGGCAGCGGCGCGCAAGATGAAGTGGCACCCTGAATTTGCAATAGCCCACCTTGACAACTGGGCGGACTTTGTGGAATGGGACTGGGTAATCTCCCGCCAGCGCACCTTCGGCACCCCGATTCCGTTTTTTGTATGCACGCAGTGCAACGAAGCAATCGCGGCAGATGAAAAAGAGCTGCCCATATACCCCGCCACAAAAACCAAAAAATGCCCCAAATGCGCAGGGGAGGCAAAAGGGGAACTTTCAGTCTTTGACTGCTGGGTGGACTCCTCAATTACGCCTCTCATAATTTCGCGCTGGGAAGAGGACGAGAAATTCTTCAAAAAAACTTACCCCGCAAACCTTCGCCCGCAAGGGGTGGAAATTATCCGCACATGGGCGTTTTATACTATCTATAGGTGCAGCGAGCTTACCGGCAAAGTCCCCTTTAGCGAGCTTTTGCTAAACGGAAGCGTGCTTGCGCCTGACGGCAAAAAGATGTCAAAGTCCCTTGGAAACATAATTGAGCCGGACAAGCTAATAGCCGAGAGCGGGGCGGACGCAGTGCGCGTGTGGGCTGCCCTCTCAGGCGCAATGGCAAAAGACCGCCCGTTTTTTGTGCAGGACATAAAATATGCAAAATCATTTTTGCACAAGATGCTAAATGCTGCAAAGTTCTCCCAAACCGCCCTTGAGGGATATAAACATTCGGGCCAGCCCCCAAAAAGCCTTAGGGAAATAGACAAATATTTCCTCCTTCGCCTAAACGAGATTGTAGCCTCCTCAAACTCGCACTGGGAAAACTACGAATTCCACCACATAATGCACTCTGTGCAGGAATTTTTCTGGCACGAGTTTTGCGACTACTACCTTGAATACGCAAAAGAGCGCATATACGGAAAAGATAAGGAAGCAAAAGAGGCGGCGCAATTTACAATCCACACAATACTCTCAAACTGCATACTTCTTCTCACTCCGTTTACCCCCCATGCCTGCGAGGAGCTATGGCAAATATTTGCATCAAAAGAAGGCTCAACTGTGATGTTTGAGCCGTATCCAAAGGAGAGAAAAGAATTTGCATATGAGAATTCGCGCGAGGGCGGAAAGCTGCTTGAGGCCCTTGTTTCAAAAATAAGGCAAGAGAAGGCTTCACGAAAGCTTGCGCTAAACTTTGAGATTGAGAAGCTTGAGCTTACCCTGCCCGAGGCAGAGCAGAAGATTTTTGGGAAAATACGGGAGGAATTTATCTCCGTGTGCAACATACGCGGGCTTGAGGAAAAAAGCGGGGAGCAAATAAAGGCGGGCTGGTAGGCGCATAGGGTTGAAAATATGGACGAAATTCTGCTGCTGACCTCAAATGCGCACAAGGTGGATGAGGCGCAAACCATTTTAAAGCAGTTCGGGCTAAATGTAGTAAGCTCACCCCAGAAAGGAATTGAGATTCAGTCCGATTCCGTATCCGAGGTGGCAAGAGTATGCGCCGAAAACGCTTATTCGCACATCAAAAAACCCCTGTTTGTAGAAGACTCGGGCCTCTTTGTTGATGCGCTTGGCGGCTTTCCGGGCGTGTATTCGTCATATGCATTGGAAAAAGTGGGATGCGAGGGAATCTTGCGCCTGCTTGGCCAAGAGCGGCAAAGGTCTGCAAAATTCACGTGCGCAGTTGCGTATGCGAACGAGAACGGAACCCGCATATTTGAGGGCGAAGTTTTTGGCAGAATCTCCGACCAAATTGTTTTGGGAGGCGGCTTTGGTTATGACCCCATCTTCATACCTGATGGGCATAATGAGCCTTTTTCTAAAATAATGGGCGTGAAACACAAGATTTCACACCGGGCCGCCGCCCTTGAGAAGCTTGGCAAATTCCTCAAAGACCAAAAAGTGATTTGATGGCAAAACTGCATTCAAGAAAACACGGCAAATCGGGCTCTAAGCGCCCGTCGGCCAAAATCTCACCGGAATGGGTGGAGTATTCCGCCCACGAGGTAGAAGATTTGGCCGTAAAGCTCTCAAAGGAGGGCAACAACGCGACCTCAATAGGCCGCCTTCTGCGCGACCAGTACGGGGTCCCCTCCGTGCGGGCGATTTGCAACAAGCGTATCTCCGAGATTCTGGAGCAAAACCAGATTGAAGTGGAGTACCCCGACGACCTTATCTCGCTTATACGAAGGGCAGTGGGCATGATAAAGCACCTTGAGGCAAACAAGTCCGACGGGCTCAATACGACAAAGCTTTTGCATGTGGAGTCAAAAATCAAGAGGCTTGCAAAATATTACATACGCAAAGGAAAGCTTCCGGTAGACTGGAAATACAACAGGCAGACCGCGCCTTTGATTGTGAAGTGATTGTATGGCAGAAAAAAAACAACCTCAGCAGCGAAAAGCGCGCGTAACCGACAAGTGGAAGCTCAAATCCTGGTATACCATTAAAGCCCCGGAAATTTTTGAGGGCAAGGAGCTTGGGCAGCTTGCATCATCCGAGGAGGAGAACCTCAAGAACCGCAAAATACGCATAGGGCTTGGGGAAATTACGGGCTCTTTTACCTCATCAACCGCATTCACCTCAATCATTTTGAGGGTGGATTCGGTTTCTGCAAAGCAGGTGAGCACAAAATACATCGGGCATGAGCTTGCGCCCAGCTACCTAAAGACGCTCTTGCGCCGCCGCCGCTCCATCATCTACAACGTGGATGACGTGAAGACAAGCGACGGGCACGCAGTGCGCATAAAGTCAGTTGCCGTGAGCGCTTTCAAGATTTCCGAGGCCCTGCGCAAAGACCTTAGGGCAGCCATCTCAAAGAGCATAAAAGAGCTTGCGGGAGAGCTTACCCTAAACACGCTCGCGCAGGAAATGATATTCGGAAAATTCTCGGCAAAAGTCTTTGGAAAAGTAAAGAATATTACCCCGATGCGCAGGCTTGAGATAAGAAAATCAGAACTTGCGGAGAGCTTCAAGTAGGCTCCCCTTCCCCCTTTTTTAGCCCCTTTATCTTTTCCTTTTTTAGCTTTCCCTATTTTTTAGAAGAAAATTTAAACCCGCAGCGCACGCACCTGTTTGCATGCACGCTGTTTTGCGCCCCGCATATTTTGCAGACGCTCTTTAGGCCGATTGAGCGCAGCGGCCCCTCGCTCTGCCCCCTGTCCATAAGCGCCTTTGGAACCTGCGGCTGCTCCGGCTCCTCGCCTGCGCCCTCCTGCCGGCCCCCGGCAGCTTCCCTGCCGAGCGCGCCGCCGTCATGGCCCATAAAAGAAGCAGGCTTTGGGGGCTCATCCGCCCCTATTTTTCCCAAGCCTTTTTTTGATACGCTAATAGGGAAAATATAACTGCATTTGCCGCATTTTTTCTGGCTGGAATGGTTTTCTGCCCCGCATTTGGGGCAAATAACAACGCCTTCGCTATCCCGCCTTTTCTGGAGGTTCTGCATGCTCTTTTTATTGGTGCGCGTTCTTTATATTTCTGCTCCAAATCATATTCATAAAAAAGGTGAATTTATATGTTGCCGGGAATGGGCTCGTTTGACCCAAAGCAGATGGGGGCGCTCATGCGCCAGATGGGAATAAAATCCGAAGAAGTAAATGCAACCCGCGTTATTATTGAGAAAGAGGGGGGCAAAATCATAATTGAGCAGCCTCAGGTGACCAAAATCTCAATGAAGGGTGAATCTTCATACCAGATTGCGGGAGCCGCGCGGGAGGAGAGCCAAATATCTTCAGACGACATAAAAATGGTTGCCGAGCAGGCGGGCGCATCCGAGGATGAGGCAAAAGAAGCCCTTGAGGGAAGCGGAGGGGACATCGCCGAAGCGATTGTGAAATTGCAGGAAAAAAAGCAGTAACGTGGGCAGCAGAATTGATTTTCTACCACGAAATGTGATTGGGTATATAAATCTTGATTTTCATCTCTCTAGTCCCTCTTTATGGGGGATGTGGGAGGCTGGAGATGGAGCCTTTTAGGTGTACCATCCCACCTC